>JALYSE010000024.1 GCA_030854955.1 Fibrobacterota bacterium
CGGAATGCCCGCGGCCTTCGCCCTGGCCTTGTTGCTCGCGGCCATCTATCCGGTCATCTCCTACTTCGTGTTCGTGAAATCATCCTGGTGGCTGCCTCCGGAACTGCCCCCGTTGATGGTGGCGGCCATGTACCTGCCTTTTGCGGCCACCCGCGCCCTGTTCCCCGTCAAAAAGGCGCGGCCCCAATCCATCCAACCCTCCCCCGGCTATAATCCTTCCTTGGTCTCCATGCCGCCCATGGGCCGGCCGGTGCCGGGAATGCCGCCTTCAACGCCTCCGCGCGGCACGCCCCAAGTGGGACAGATGGCGCAACAACCCATGACCCGCTTCCCATCGGCCGCCACCCCGCAATCAATCCCGCCCAAGCCCCGCCCCCTGGCCCCCAAAGAGCGGCAAGGCGCGGGCGCCCTGTCCGGCCAGGACATCATGCCCGCACTGGAACCGCGCTTCACGGACCCGCGCGATCCGCCCATCCTCTCCGGGGACCAGAACGCCGCCCCCGACCTGAAGGTCGCCGGGCAGACCATTCCCAGGCCCATCCATCCCCCCGCCTCCGCTCCTCCCGCCGCCGCGCCCGTACACAACGGCCAAGTGGGCGACGATATCGAACGGGACGCCAAGGGCGGATTGGTGCGGGTAGGCAAGTACCGCATCGTGCGTAAGATGGGGTTCGGATCGGCCGGGGACGTTTTCGAGGGTTTCGATACCCATATGGGCCGTAAAGTGGCCATCAAGACCATGACCAAGAACGTCGCGGCCCACTTCGATCGGGCTTCGGAACGCTTCGTGCTCGAAGCCAAGGCCGCCGGGTCCCTCAATCATCCCTGCATCAATACCATCTACGACTTCGGCACCATCCGGGACGTATCCTACATGGTACTGGAGTACCTGGACGGAATCACCCTGTCCCAATGGATGCGGGGAAACCCCACGCCTCCCCGCCCCAAGGCCATCTCCCATTGGCTGCAGCAGATCAGTTCCGCCCTGGATTACGCGCACGGCAACAAGATCATTCATCGGGATCTAAAGCCGTCCAACCTCATGGTCGTCAACAACGGCGCCACCATCAAGCTGCTGGACTTCGGCATCGCCAAGATGGAAGACGTGGGACTGACCCAGACCGGAATGACGGTGGGCACGCCCTCCTACATGTCCCCGGAGCAATTGAGCGGCATCAAGGTGGGACCCGGGTCCGATCAATACGGCCTGGCCGTGGTCATCTACCAGCTTTTTACTTATAAACTTCCCTACATCGGCACAAAGATCCCGGAACTCTGCAACCGCATCCTCAAGAACGAACTCATCCCCATCACGGATTTAAACCCCTCCTTGGGCGCGCCGTTCTGGGAAGCGCTTCGCAAAGCCATGGCCAAAACGCCGGAAGAACGCTATCCGAGTTGCCTGGCCCTTTACGAGGCCCTCGAAGCCGCCTTTCCCATTCCCTAGCACACCGTCCCGGGGCGGATTACGGACATCGGCCCGCATCCCCGGGAGTCCCGTGTATTTTCCCCCGTCGGATGCTATTTTACCCTGACCGGCGGAACATCCACTCGCCGGGGACGAAAGGTTTCCCCACGTGAAGGGCATATCAATCGTGAGGGCGTTCACCCTCAGCCTGGCTTGCTCCATTGCAATGGCCCAGACCCCCGCCAAATCCACCGGGACCTCCGCGGCCAAGGAAGTCGCTCCGGCAACTTCTCCCCAAGCAGACAAGGCCGCCGCCTCACTCAAGAAGGCCAAGGTCTCCTACCAAGCGGGGCAGCTCAAGGAAGCCGAGGATAGGCTCAACCGCCTTATTAAGCAAAACCCCAAAACCGCCGCCGCCGAAGAGGCCATGGTCATGCTTGCCGATATCGCCCTGCGCCAGGGCAAGGCCGATCAGACCCTCGCCCTCTCCACGCGCTTCCGCCGCTTTTTCGGCGCCTCAACCCACATGGCCCGGATGTACTGGTACCAGGGCCAAGCCAACTTACGCCAGGGCCGGAACGCCGAGGCCGCCAAGGCCTTCGCGTCCGCCGCCGTGAGCGCCCCCAACGCGCCCTTGTATGCCAATGCCGGAAAGGGGTTATGGGCCCTGGTGGACGGAGGCGGGCTCACCACCGAAGAGATGGAGGCCACCCTCGAATTGCTGGAGAAAGATCCATCCCTTAAGGCCGCCATGCTGGAACGCATCGGCGACCAATATCTGCGCGAAGGCCGCTACCAGGCCGCGCGCGCCACCTTCCAGGATTGGCTGGAGCGTTATTCCCGCAACGACGCGGCCGCGCGCGTCAAGGACAAGCTCAAGCAGACTGCGGAGGTGCCTCAACAGAACCGCACCATCCTGCTGATGGCCCCCATGACCGGAGACTTCGCCGAAATCGGCAAGGCCCTGAAGGAAGGTGCCCAATTGGCCGTGGACGAGAACAACCTGCGCGGCGGCGGTCGCATCGAAACCCGGATCCTAGACGACCAAGGCAACCTGATCGTGGGCATCCACCGGTTACGGAAAGCCATGCGGGAAGAGAAGATCGACGCGGTGCTGGGACCGGCGATGAGCGATGTGAGCGCCGCTGCGGCCGTGGATCTGAGCGCGCGCAAGAGCAAGATTCCCATGGTAACGCCCACCGCGACCACCCACGGCATCGCAGCCCTGGGGGACGGCGTCTTCCAGTTGAACGTGACCACCGGGACCCTGGGTCAGCGCATCGCATCCTACGCGACCGGCTGCCTCAAGCTCAAGGACTTCGCGATCATAGCACCGGAAACGGAATACGGATACCAGCTCGCGGAAGCGTTCCAGAAAACCGTCGAGCGCAAGGGCGGCAACGTGGTTTCAGTGCAGTACTTCGTACCGGAAACCAATGACCTGGAACCGCTGTTCCAGGAAATCAGGAAACAGGCCATCAAGCTGTACCTCGAAAAGCAGAAGATGGAAGGCATCCCCCCGGATAACGATCCCAAGGCCTACGGTAAGATGCTGGCCGATTCCACCCTGCCCCTGGACGGCATCTTCTTGGCGGCGACCAACGGCGAGGAGGCGTACAAACTGGCCTCCCAGGCCTCCTTCAATAAGTTGCGCGCCCAGCTGCTCGGCTCCTCGGGATGGAACGACAAGACCATGCTCCACCGCAGCACCAGCAACGCCATCCAGGGCGCCTATTTCAGCGTTGATTTCCAGGAGAATCCCAAGACCGACATCTGGCTCGCCTTCCAGCGCGCCTACGTCGCTAAGTGGAAGCGCCAGCCGGACAAGGTCGCGGCCCTGGCCTACGATGCCGCGCGCTTCATCCTGCAAGGAATGGCTGCGGCGTCCAACGAAGACCAGATCATCCCCAGCCTCAAGTCCATCCGCAGCTTCAACGGCGTGCTGGGCCGCATCGCCTTTGATGAGAAATACGGCGCCAACGCCAATGCGGCCCTCTACCGTGTGGAAAAGAAGGGCTTCAAGGAAGTGGAGACCTGTCCGGAAGCCGAGTGACCGCGTTCCGGTCGGCCCCTTCTCAAACCGGGGTGCCGGGAGATAGGATCAAGCCATGGCTTCGCTTTGCTGGGATACGATGTGCGGACAGGATTGCGCGTATTGCGTCTACAAACAGATGCGGT
This sequence comes from Fibrobacterota bacterium, assembly GCA_030854955.1. GTDB lineage: Bacteria > Fibrobacterota > Fibrobacteria > UBA11236 > UBA11236 > Chersky-265. Next base: position 3,587 of record JALYSE010000024.1, read on the forward strand.
ATCGCAAGGGCTTCAGCACTCCCTGCTACGAATGGTTCGCGGCCCAGCGTATCGAAAAGAAATGCAGCGGGTGCCGCTTCTACCTGGAACAGCGCGCGCTGAATCCCGCTCTGCCGACCGATCCCGCATATCATCCCTTTTGAATGCCGGGACATGTGCGGCTTGAAGATGAAAGAATTCATCGAGCATCAAAAAATCAGATAGAAGTGTCGCCAAGGAAAGATGCCCTTTTCATCGGACCCCTTTTTGGGATTGTGCCATGCATTTGATACTTTATGGTGTCCGGAGGTTTAGCAGCCCGATACGTCTGGAAATCATGCCCATCGGGCATCGGTACACTTGGCTAAGGCGACACCATGGAACTGACGATCGAAAAACTGGTTCCCGGCGGAGATGGACTGGCCCGCCACGAAGGCAAGGTCATCTTCGTGCCCATGACCCTCCCGGGGGAAAAAGTCCGGGTCCGCATCGTCGACTCGAAAAAAGATTTCGCCCGCGCCGAACCGGTGGAAATCCTCACCCCCTCCCCGGATCGCGTAACTCCCCCCTGCCCTGTTTTCGGCCGCTGCGGCGGCTGCGACTGGCAGCATATCAGCTACGAGGCCCAGCTGCGAGAGAAGGTCGCCATGGTCGAGGATGCCCTGCGGCGCACCGGCGGCCTCATCTTTCCGGGGCTCGCCATTGAACCGGGGAAACCCTGGCGTTACCGCAACCGCATCCAGATCCACCGCAGACCCTCCGGAGAAGGCGGGTTCCTGGCCCGCACCAGCCACGCGGTGGTGCCCATCAAAACCTGCCCCGTGGCCAGCGAAGCCTTCGATCCGCTTTTCTCCCGCCCCGGGAACCCGACGGACTCCGTAACCTCCGTTCCCTTCCAGGAAAGGGAAGCCTTCCGTGAGCCGACGGTCCGGGAACGGCGAGCCGAAGCCCTGTCCGGATACCCGCATAAAGGCCGTGACGGCTCTGGCGGCAATAGCGGCAACGCAGACGACGAGGGCCGTCGCTACTCGGCCTGGACCCACCCCCAACTTGGCGCGGCAGGCGATTTTCTCATCAGCGATGAGCCCGACGCAACCGGCCCCGGCATTATCGTATCCCGCACGGGCGACGGAGCCCTCGAATCCAAGCCCATCCCCGAGTACCTCGGCCCCCGCGCGGAAGGCACCAAAGGGGAAATTGCCGTAGACATCCTCGGCAAAACCATCCGCTTCGATCTCCGCTGCTTCTTCCAGAGCAACCTGGAGATGATCGAAAAGCTCATCCCCTTCGCCTTGGAAGGCCTGGAGGGGGAGGAAGCCCTCGATCTCTATTGCGGCGTGGGCCTGTTCGGCGCCTTCCTCAAGGATCGCTTCAAGCGCGTGCTGGCGGTCGAATCGAATTCCGTCTCCCTTGAATACGCCCTCCGTAACATCGGCGATACCCACCATTTCCTGCGCGGTCGCCTGGAGGATCTCCTGCTGGAAGAGCGCGGGCATCTGGCGGGATGCAGACCGGATGCCATTGTGGTCGATCCGCCCCGGGACGGCCTGGAAAAGACCGTGCGCGAGTTCCTCATCGCCAAAAAACCCGCTCGGATCGTCTATGTCTCCTGCAATCCCGTCACCCTGGCCCGGGATCTCAAAACCCTGCTGGCTGCGGGCTTCATCCTGGACGACCTCCGGCTCTTCGACCTCTACCCGCAAACCGCCCATGTGGAAGCCGTGGCCAAGCTTTCCGCGGTAAAGTAACAACCCGCCGCAAAACCCCAAAAAACATTAAAATAGCCTCTTTGGGATCCGGGTCCGGCAAGTTTGCAATGAGTGAGAATTCCGGTCCCGGCTATGCCATCATACTGGTAAACGGATGTATTTTTAGGTTTTTATGGCGATTGAAGAGGTAACGATATGATACTGGCGACTCTTTTCTGGGTGCTCCTCGGCCTGGTCGTCCTCGTGATAGGAGCGGCATTGTCCATGTTCCTCAAGCGCCAGGGCAGTGGGGACCGGCAATCCAACGACGATTCGTCCCCGATTTACGCCAGCGGCGTGTATTCCCTGATTCGCCGTTCTCCGCGAAAAGAGCTCCAGGAACGCGAACCGCCTTCGGAAGAGGTTCAATCGGTGCTGTCGTCGGAACAGGCGGAGGTGGCCAACGGCTCGGCCCAACAATACCTGGACGAGTGGCGGAGGCAGGCGAATCTTAGTATAAATAACATCGAAAAAGGGGATAGAGAGGGAATCCAGACGTATCGGTACCAGGTCCCGGCAAAATGCCAACGCACATGCGTAATGTTCAGTGGGGATGCCTACGTAACCCGTGAGCAACTCCACAACCATGTGCAACTGATCCCGCCCTTCCATCTGGGATGCGCGGTCGAGCTGGTCACGAAGGAAGCCTGGAGCGCCGGCAATGAAAATGCCGCCTGGACTCCCATTCTGCCCGTGAACGGTAAGTATTTTACGCCGGATTGGAGAATCGTTGTCAAGCTTTAAACGTTTCAGCATTGCATCCTCCCTCTTCGGACTCTCCCTTCTGCTTCCCGTCGTGGACGCCGCCGCACAAGGAGGCTCGGCAGTCATCACCTTGGTCATGCCCGTGGGTGCCCGGCAATTGGGCATGGGCGAAACCGCCATCGCCATGGCGGACGACGTCTTCGGCACCTTTTGGAACCCGGCCGGCATGGCCTTCGGTCCTCTCTCCAACGAATGGGAGATGGTGCTCCCCAAGCCTTATCGCCGCAACGGCATCGACATGAACCGGGAATTCACCGTCCTGGCCACCAAGCCCCGTTCCGGCTTCCTCCTCAAGTCCACCGTCTGGGCGGGCGCCAAGGACGGACTCCTCCTCTACAACGGAAAATACTGGCGGGAATTCCACGAGCATGTCCTGGAACAGGGCGACCAGATCGACAAGATCGTCCGCCGATACGCCGGCACGGGCGACAACCTGGACAGCCTGATCAAGCGCGTCAAGGCCTTCAACAAGATCACCACCCAACGGGATGAAGAAGATCTCATCAGCCTCAAGCTGCCCTACAACCTCCTTTTCCCCGGCGAATCCGTGACGGCCCTGGCCCTTGACAATACAGACCGCCTCTGGGTGGGCACGACCGGAGGCCTTTACAGGTTCGATGGTTCCGGTTGGAAGGCCTTCGACAAGGAGCCGGGCTTCACCTATATCGGCACCGATACTGCCGCCATCAAGGGCGCCGACGCCCGCAACGCCGAGATCGCGGCCAAGGTCGCCGCCTTGGACACGGCCGCTTTCCGCAAAGAGGCGGAAACCCAGGCCCTAGCCCGCTCTAAGCCCACCGCCGATACGTCCAAAGCCGCCAAGGCCGACACCACCAAGCGCGCCATCAACGCGGCCGCCGTCACCACCGATTCCCTCAACCGCCTCGCCATGGCCCGCACCCTTTACGACTCGCTCTTCACCAAGGCCAAGACCGAAATCGCCGAGGCCGCCTCCAACGAAGCTGATTCCCTGGCAAGCAAGGCCAAGGCCGAAGCCGCAGCCTCCCCCGACACCGGCGCATCCCCCTTCCGCAAGCTCGCCGTCACGGCTCTTACGGTCAAGGGAAGCAGCATCTGGATCGGAACCGAAGACGGCTTCTACGAATACAAGAAGACCTCCGTCACCCGCCGCGGCCAGAGCCTGCTTCCCCGCCAGCACGTCACCGGCATCGCCACCCACGAAAACCTGGACGAAGTTTATGTATCCATAAAGGACGCGGGCATCGCGCGCTACACGCCGCCCAAATCCAGTGGCAGCGTCGCCAAGTGGAAGCTCTTCAGCGCCGCGGACGGCCTCATCGATTCCTCCGTCATCAAAATCCTCCTCGACAAGGACGGCCACGTCTGGGCCGCCCACGCCGGCGGCATGTCGCATTACACCGCCCTGCGAGTATGGGAAAAGATCCATTTCAAGAAACAGGAGCTCCGCAGCCTCGCCCTCGACGATGACGGCCACATTTGGATCGGCACCAGCGAAGGCGCCTGGAAATACACCCCCAAGCACACCAACGCCAAAGGCCGCCAGCAGGCCAAAAAGGGCCAGGAGGCCGGCAAGTCCGACCTGCGCGCGGACTGGGTCCACTTCCATACCGGCAACGGCCTGGCCGACAAGAGCGTGCGCGAAGTCAAGGCACAGGGCCCGGACATCTGGTTCGTCACCGACGCGGGCATAGAACGGTACAACAGCGCCAAGTCCCAGGTGGGCTTCTTCTATGAAACCCTGCTTCCGGTGCTGAACCTTCCCGATCTCTACCACGCTTTCATGGGGGCCACCTTCCCCGTGGAAGAATGGGGCACCGTGGGCGGTTTCGTGAACTACGTCTCCTTCGGCCAGAACAATCAGACCAATTCCGAGGGCGTGGATCTCCGGTCCTTCGACTCCTACGAGTTGGTGGGCGCATTGAGCTACGGCACCCGCCTCAATAAGAATCTGGGACTGGGTCTCAACGCCAAATTCATCTACTCTGCCCTGGCCCAAGGCATCACCTCCAGCGGCGAAGCGACCGACGGCATCGCCGTCAGCTATGCGGTAGACGCCGGCATCCTGTGGAAGGTCGCCCAAGCCAAGGGTCTCAGCCTGGCCGTCGTCATGCAGAACATGGGCCCGGCCGTCTTCTACGTGGACCAGGCCCAGGCCGACCCCATCCCCTTCACCTGGAAGGTCGGCGCCGCCTACGACCTCGTTCACACCCCCAACCACCGCCTCACCGTGGCTGCGGATGCCAACCGTGAGGCCGTGTACCGGGAAGGCATCGAAGCCTCCCCGGTCTATATCGGCGCCTGGAAGGATCTGGCGTACCCGTACGACGATAAGAATCATACCGCCTCATCGACTCTAAGGGAAAACTTCAGGCAGAGCGTCTACAATTCGGGTTTCGAATATGTGTATGCAAACGTAGCCGCATTCAGATCCGGTTATCTGTATGACTATTCCGGTAAGCGCTACGAATTGGATCTGGGGCTCGGCTTCATGATTTCCGACATCCTGCAGGTGGACGGGACGTTCATCAAGAGCTTCGACAACGGAATCCGGAACAATCAGAAGCGCTTCAGCATGCTTCTGCGGTTCTAGTTCTTCGCGGCCCGCGACTGGGGGATCCCCGCCCCCCCAATTGCTATTTTGCCACGACCTTTTGTCTTTAGTCGGGATCCCATGAAAAAATTCCTCCCTGCCTTGCTTCTATGCGCGTCCGCATTGCCGGCCGCTCCCGTTCCCGCCCTTTCCTCCGCCGAAATCCACCTCGCCCTCCGGAAGCTGAACGTCCTGGGCTCGGTCCTCTACCTCGCCGCTCACCCGGATGATGAGAACAACCGGCTCATGGCCTATCTCTCCAAGGAAAAACTGTACCGCACCGGTTACCTCTCCCTCAACCGCGGCGAGGGCGGCCAGAACCTGATCGGCCCGGAACAAGGCGCTTTGCTCGGCCTAATCCGCACCCAGGAACTCCTCAAGGCCCGCGCGGTCGATGGAGCGGAACAATTCTTCACCCGCGCCATCGACTTCGGATATTCCAAGACCACAACGGAATCCCTGGAAAAATGGGGAAAGGATTCCGTGCTGGCGGACGTGGTCTGGATCCTACGGACCTTCAGGCCCAACCTCATCATCACCCGGTTCACTCCGACCGTGGGCGGCCATGGGCATCATACCGCCTCTGCCGAATTAGCCAAGGACGCACTCCTGGCCGCGGCCGATTCCACCCGCTTTCCCGCCCAGCTGAAATTCACGACGCCATGGAAGGCGCGGAGCGTGTACTGGAATGCCTGGCGCCCAGAGGAGAAGCCGGGATCGCCAACCCTGCCCATGGTGGATGTGGGCGCGTTCAATCCCCTGTTGGGACAATCCTACAACGAGATCGCCGCCCTCAGCCGGAACAATCATAAGAGCCAGGGATTCGGCACCAAACCCTTGCGCGGTTCCGAGCCAGACCGGTTCCAATACCTATCCGGGGATAGCGTCGCCTCGGACCTTTTCGAAAAGGTGGATAAGGGGTGGGCCCAGGTCAAAGGCGGCGAAGCTGTTTCGGCCTTGGTGGAGCGGGCTTTGCAAAGATTCGACTTCACCAATCCCGGCAAGGTTATGCCTCAGGTCTTGCAAATCCACGCCAAGCTGAGCGGATTGCCGGACGGCTATTGGGTCCGGGTCAAGAAGGCCGAAACCGAGGCCTTGATCCGGGCGCTGCTCGGACTTTGGGTGGAGACCACGGTGGAAATGCCTTCGGCGGCGGCCGGGTCCTCCGTCCCCGTCAAACTGAAGGTAGTGGTCCGGTCGATGCCGGGATGGACCCTTGAGAATATCTCCTTTCCGTTCCGGCCGGATACGGCGATGAAACTTGAGCTCCGGAAGAACATGCCGGAATCGTTGCAGACTATGGTCGCCATTCCCACCGGGCATAAACCGAGCCAGCCCTATTGGCTGGAAAAGACCCCAGGCCCTGACCTGTACCAGGTGGAAGACCAGGCTCGTATCGGCAAGCCGGATCAAGAACCGGCTTTGCGGGTGGGGCTGAGGCTCAGGCACAAGCAGCATACACTCAGCATCCAAGCGCCCGTGGAACATGCCTACCTGGACAAGGTGCGCGGGGAAATCTTCCAACCCTTCATCATTACTCCCGAGGCGACGGTCGGTTTCGGGGAGCAGGTGTATCTGTTTCCAAGAAACGATGCCAGGGATATTTCCGTGACGGTGAAAAACCACCGGGATGCGAAGGACGGCGTCATCGGACAGGTGCGGTTGAGGCTGCCTTCCGGTTGGACCAGCGAGCCGGCATTAAGGCCCTTCAATCTCAAAGGGATGCTCGCCGAAGAGAAGGTTTCCTTCCGGGTCCGCCCGCCCGCCGGGGACTTCAAGGGCAAGGTAGGCGCGGAACTGGTAATGCAAGGATACGGCGGGGCGCTACTCGACCGAGGTTTCCTCCAGGTCGAGTATCCCCATATCCCCACCCAGACCCTGTTCCCCGCAGCCGAAGCCGATCTCATCAAGGGCGATATCCGCATCGGCAAGGAAAAGGTCGGCTATATCATGGGCGCGGGCGATATGATACCGGGACACCTGCGCGAGCTGGGCTATGCCGTGACCCTGCTCGATGAAGGCTCCCTCAACGGGGATTTGCGCCGCTTCGACGCTATCATCACGGGCGTGCGGGCCTTCAATACCCGCAAAGACCTGACCCTGCTGCGCGGAAAGCTGATGGATTTCGTCCATGCCGGCGGCCGCCTCATCGTGCAATACAACGTGAATACGGGATTGGTCACCGAGGATATGGGGCCGTATCCCTTCAAGCTTTCCCGGGACCGGATAACGGTTGAGGAAGCGCCGCTCAGAATTTTGGACAAGGATAATCCGTTCTTGAACGCGCCCAACAAGATCATCCCGGAAGATTTCGCGGGTTGGGTGCAGGAACGCGGCCTGTATTTCGCGGAGCAGATGGATGCCAAATACATTCCGCTTTTGGAAGGAAGCGACCCCGGGGAAAAACCGAGCCAGGGCATGCTCATCTATGCGACCTATGGAAAAGGATCCTTCCTGTATACCGGGCTGTCCCTGTTCCGCCAATTACCTGCGGGCGTCGCGGGCGGATACAAGCTGTTCGCCAACCTGATTTCCGCGCCCTTGAAAACAGAAGCCGCGCCCACTCGCGCCAACGGCAAGGGGAAATGAATTGAACGGAAACGACCTCCTGGAAAAAAGCCAAAAAGAGAACGACGAGACCGGCCTCCCGCCCTTCGTTTCGACCTGGGGCGGTTTCTACGCCCTCGTCCTCTCTACCGAGGCCGTCTTGATCCTGCTTTTTTTCGCCATCCAGGCATATTTCAGATGAGCATGCTCGATTGGGCCATCCTGGTGGGATCCCTAATATTCATCGTCTTCTACGGTCTTTGGAAGGGCCGGGGCCAGCAGGACCTGAAGGGTTATATCCTGGCCGGCAACCAAAGCCGATGGTACGTAGTGGCCTTTTCCATCATGGCCACGCAAGCCAGCGCCATCACCTTCCTGTCCACCCCGGGCCAAGCCTATGTGGACGGCATGCGTTTCGTGCAAATCTATTTCGGCCTGCCCATCGCCATGGTGCTGCTGTGCATGACCCTGGTGCCCCTGTACCATCGCCTCAAGGTCTACACCGCCTACGAATTCCTGGAAAAGCACCTGGACCTCAAGACCCGGGTCTTGACGAGCGTTCTCTTCCTCATCCAGAGGGGCCTAGCGGCCGGCTTCACCATTTACGCACCCGCCCTCATTCTTTCCGTGATCCTGGGCTGGAGCATCCACGTCACCACCCTGATAATGGGCGCGCTCGTCATCGCATATACCTTTACAGGCGGCTCGAAGGCCGTGAGCCATACGCAGTTCCACCAGATGATCATTGCCTTGGGCGGAATGGTTATAGCCTTCGTGGTCATCCTGAGGCTGATTCCCGACGACGTCTCCTTTACCGATGCCTTGCAGGTCGCGGGAAAGTCCGGACGGCTGAGCGCCCTGGATTTCTCCTTCGACCTGAACAACCGCTATACCATCTGGTCCGGCATCCTCGGCGGGCTCTTCCTTTCCCTTTCCTATTTCGGCACGGACCAGAGCCAGGTCCAGCGCTACCTGGGCGGCCGGTCCACGGGGGAGAGCCGCATCGGACTTCTCTTCAACGGGCTGCTCAAGATCCCGATGCAATTCTTCATCTTGTTCGTGGGCGTCATGGTCTTCGTGTTCTACCAGTTCACGGCCCCGCCGGTCTTTTTCAACAAAGCGGAAGTGGAGTCGGCGCTGGTATCCGGCCAGGGCCCTGCCTATCAGGCGCTGGAAGGCAGACAGGAAGCCCTGTTCCAGGAAAAACGATCCGAAACCTACGGCATGATCAAGGCCCTGCGCTCGGGGGACGATGCGGAGGCGGCCCGGAAGCAGGGACGCGTGCTGGCCTTGCACGATTCCTTAAAGGGAGTCCGCAAGGAGGCCGTGGGTCTTCTCAAGACCCACAACCCGGCCATGAGCGAAAGCGACACTAATTACATCTTCCTCTCTTTCGTGACCAAATACCTGCCCATGGGATTGCTGGGCATTGTGCTGGCGGTCATCTTCGCCGCAGCCATGTCCTCCATTTCCGCGGAACTGGCGGCCCTGTCCTCCACCACCATGGTGGACGTCTATCGGCGCATGATCAAAAAGGACGGGAGCGATCGCCATTATCTCGTCATGTCCCGCCTGTTCACCTTGGGATGGGGTGTCTATGCCCTGTTCTCCGCGCAGCTCGCGGGAAAGATGGGCTCCCTGATCGAGGCGGTGAATATCATCGGATCCCTGTTCTACGGGACCATTCTCGGCATTTTCGTCATGGCCTTCTACGCGAAGCGCGTGGGCGGGACCGCGGTTTTTTACGGGGCCCTGCTGTCCGAGGCCATGGTCATCTGGCTGTACAACGTTTCCGGCATTTCCTTCCTGTGGTTCAATGCCGTGGGTACCGTGGGCGTGATCGTCTTCGCGATCCTGCTGCAGACATTCCTCCCATCACGGCGTACGGCGGCGCGATGATCCGGAGCCGGACTTTGTTATTTTCTTCCATTCACTCAACAATAAGGGGCACCTATGCAATTCCAGATAACCTTGAATCATAAACGGTTCGCGAAGGCTTCGGCCGTATTCGCCATGGCGGCAGCCATGGCCTGGGCGCAACCGGCGGTCGACCTGCCTCGTCCCAGCCCCGTGGCCACGGTCACCCAGGTCTTCGGATACACCACCGCCACCGTCAATTACAGCCGTCCCACCGTAAAAGGCCGCGCCATCTGGGGCGGACTGGTGCCCTACGGCCAGGTTTGGCGCGCGGGGGCCAATGAGAACACCACCTTGGAGTTGACCACGGACGCCAAGATCAACGGCCAAGCCATTCCCAAGGGCAAATACGCCTTATTCATTCTGCCCACGGAAAAGGATTGGACCTTCATCCTCAGCAAGAACCACAAAGCCTGGGGATCGTACACCTACGACCAGAAGGAAGACGCCCTGCGCGTGACCGTCGCGCCCCAGGCCGCCGAGCACAAGGAAAGACTCGAGTTCGAATTCGAGAACCTCTCGGATAGCGGCGCTTCCCTGGTCGCACATTGGGAGAAGCAGAAGGCGGCCCTGAACATTGTCGTGGAATTCCTGGAAACGGCCAAGGCCAAGATCAAAGAGGGGCTCCCCAAAGCCAAGCCCGACGACCAGTTCGCTCCTATGGGCGCGGCGCGGTTCTACTGGGACCACAATATCGACCGCAAACAGGCGATGGAATTAATCGACAAGTCCATCAAGATCAAACCTATCCACAACAATCTATGGCTGAAAGCCGAAATGCTGGCGTCGGAGAACAAGCTGAAGGACGCCAAAAAGTTCGCCAAGCAGGCCCGGGAAGCGGCCGCCAAGGATCCAACCAGCGGCAATACCGTGGCCATGATCGACAAGACTGTGGCCAAGTGGAACGAGTCCGCGAAGAAGTAAACCGCAAATCCGGCTATCGAGGAAGGGAAAGGAGAACATCCTTTCCCTTTTTTTATCTGGGACCGTTCGCCACCTGGAGGGAGAAAGCGAAGGACGTGTCAGGGACTTCGAGCCGATAGAGGCTTACTGATCGACCAGGTTGAAGGTCTCCTTGTATTCCAGCACCTCATCCGCGATGTTCTGCGCTTCGGTCGCTGATAGAAGCTTGCGGGCCTTGGGAAAGATGTCCTCTTCCTCTTCCTTGACATGGTGCTCGATATTTTCGCTGAGCACCTTTAATTTTGCGGCCCACTGTTCCGTGTCCTTCGGATCGGCTTCGAGTTCCTTCAACAGGGCTTTGGCCACCTTGTGCTCTTCGAACGCTTCCATGGATTTGTCATGGGTCTTTTTTTCGAGAAGGATCTCGGGATAGAAGAACTTCTCCTCCGCCTCCATGTGGACGGAAAGCTCCAGATTGATTACAGCGAATAGACGCTCCCGCTCCTTTACCTGTTTTTCCGAGGTTTCCTTGATCGCCGTGAATATGGCCTTTGCCTTTTCATGATCCTCAATCAACAGTGCGAAAATATCCATCTTACTCTCCTTGCTAAAAGGGAGTTAAATTCCGGCGGAGTTGTATGCAAATAATCTTTCGGGCTGCGGTGGGGGCCGATACCCATAAAAGCAGGGTCAAGGTCATTTCATCGTCAAGTCCATTTGGACTCCGATCCGGTAAAAAAAAGGATCCGTAATCAATAAGGTCTTCATTTGAGCCTATTTGGATTTCCCGTTTGCGTGTCGGTGTCAGTGGCATAAGCCTCATGCAATCGCACCGGAGCCTGGGTGCTGCGGATGCGGATGCGGATATTGATAATCTCGACAAGGATTGAAAAACCCATCGCAAAGTACACGTAGCCCTTAGGTATATGATGACCCCAACCTTCCGCCACGAGGCATAGCCCGATTAGGATGAGAAAATTCAACGCCAGCACCTTCAATGTAGGATGGCGATCCACGAAGGAGCTCACCGGCCCGGCGAAGATCATCATAAAGACGATGGAAACAACCACGGCGGTGATCATGATCCCGACATCCTCAACCATGCCTACCGCGGTAATGACTGAATCCAGGGAAAATACAGCGTCCAGCAGGATGATTTGGATCAGAACGTTTGCAAATTTTGCACCCACCCTGGCGGATGATTTTCCCGTCTCCCCTTCTAGCTTTTGGTGGATCTCGTGGGTTGCCTTGCCGATGAGGAAGAGGCCGCCGAAAAACAGGATCAAATCACGCCCGGATACCTCATGGCCGATCACTTTGAAAAGGCCACCTGTGAGGCTGATAACCCAGGATAGCGAGAAGAGGAGGATGACTCTCATTATCAGGGCCAGGCCCAACCCCCAAAACCTGGCCTTGGCCTGCTGATCTTTGGGAAGCTTTCCCGCCAGGATGGATATGAAGATGATGTTGTCCACCCCAAGGACGATTTCGAGTCCCAATAGGGTTGCAAATGCGATCCATGCCTCCGGCTCCGTCATCCAACCCATTGCCATTCTCCTTTGCGTGCGATGATTCTGAAATGCTCGACTGTGATCCTACGTATCAAAACTTTTCCGGTCGTAAAACCTGGACATCACTCAAGAAAACAATCATTGCATAATTGTCATAATAAAGTTTTCTGACATGGGAAATGATTGCATCGGCGGTTTCAGGATCGCATACGACTTCAATGCGGATATTGCTGGTTGCCTCCCAATGTGCGTTGCGCACACCGCGGCCGCCTTTTCCACGGGCATCTGTAATCGTAAAGCCGTGCGCGCCGAGTTGTACGATTTCCTTGGAGAGGACCCCTTCCAACGCGGCTTCGGTGACGATTATCAATAATTTACGGGTATGGCTTTCCATCGGGGTTATCCTCCGAGAAATGTGAACATTTTTTCGGCCATTATATAATAGAGCGGTATGCCGAACAGGACATTGAAAGGAAAAGTGATTCCAAGTGCTGCTGCAAGAGACAGGGTAGGATTAGCATCAGGGATTGAAATGCGCATTGCGGCAGGTACAGCGATATAGGAGGCGCTGGCGGCAAGGGTGGCAAGCATGGCCGAGCCGCCTATGGAAAGTTCCAGTACCCATCCGAGGAATGCCCCGACAAAGGCTGAGAATATCGGCATTCCGATACCAAAGAGAAACAGGAATAAGCCGTATTTTTTTAAACTTCCGAATTGTGCAGCGGTAATCAGCCCCATTTCCAGCAGAAATAAGGCCAAAATTCCTTTGAATAAGTCGAAGAAAAGCGGCTTGATCGAAGTTAGCCCATCGGGCCCCGCTGCCCATCCTATCAACAAGCCTCCGATGAGCAGGACAATACTCTTCCCGAGAAATACTTCGTGCAATACCTTTTTAAGGTGAGTCTCCCGGGTAAATCCTCGTGCCAACACAATCCCCACGAAAATCGCGGGGATTTCCAACAAGGCTAGAAGCAAAGGCATGTGCTCTTCGAAGGGGATATGCCGTTTGTTGAAATATGCGGCAGCCACGGCAAAAGTACCTACGCTCGCCGATCCATAGTGGGCTGCAATCGAAGCTGAATCCGCCCGCTTAAATCGGCCAACATATCGAAGCACGGGAAAAGAGATCAAAGGCAAGCAAATTCCCATGGCGATCACGGCCAGCATCTGAGGAAAAAGGAATCCAAATGGTTGCTTGGATAGTTCAATCCCGCCTTTGAGACCAATGGCCAGCAACAAAAGTATGCTCACAAATTCATAGATACCGACCGGGAGACGGAGTTCGGAGCGCATCAGTCCCGCAAGCAGACCAAGCATAAAAAACAGGATAATGGGATCTATCAATGACATCAGGTCTCTTTTCCCTGGTTATCCAGGGCTGTTGACGGTTCCAACCGGTCGAGGAGTCGGATCGGATAAGGATTACCTGAACTGCTCCCCTGATACCGGACCGGACGCAACCTCAGGTAGAATTACCTGGGAGATGTGTCCAATGCCAAATGGGAATAGACGTCCGGAAACCGACAATTTGCTGCTTTTATCAACCGAAGCGACGCTGAAACTCAACTCAACTCCTGGCCTGCCATTACTATCATGAATCATGCTGCCCACTCTGCTGCGCATGTCCCATAAAGCTTGAAAAATGGATCGAGAGGCTTTGGCTCAGTTACGGATTCGTGCAGTCAGCCAAATTCGGAACGGTGAAGGCCCCGGACACCTAGCTAAAGTCCTAGGTGTCAATCGGGTTTCTGTCTATCGGTGGATGAGCCGATTTGCCGGAATGGCTACAAAGGGTTAAAACGAAAGAAGATCCTGGGCAAAGAGCCACAAGGGTTGCATGGATCCCAATATAGGTGTTACAAAGCTTGCGTAGGGAGACCCGATCCAAGTTGCGGGATGCCCCCCTGAATCACCTCCGAACATCTCCCCCCGGAATCTCAGTTCCGGCGGAGGATGCCCCAGATTTGATCGAGGCCGCCGCTTTCCATTACCTTACCGGCAACCTTCACCTTATACCGGATGCGGACCACATAGGCGCCGGTGGCCACCTTCGTACCCTGTTTGGAGGTGTAGTTCCAGCCCACGAACAAATAGCCGCGATTGTTCAGGCAATCACCCTGGAAAAGCGCGTCCGTGCAGGAGACGGTCTGCTTGGATTCGGCCACAGGCTCCCCAAAATTGGTGAAATAGGAAGCGTAGTACTCAAGGACCACCTGGGACGCCTCCACAGTGGAGAAGTCGTCCTTGACCGCATAGCCGCCCAGATCCGTTTTGATGAGATGGCCCATGCGGCCGGTGCGTTCCACCACCTCGGCCACCACGGCGTTGACGGGCTGCAAGGTATGCGTCACCCCTTTTTCCAGCAACAGGGTCTGGTCGGGAGCGATCGCCTTGTAGGTGACGGTCAGAATCTCCGATCGCTTGTCGCCGGCGATCACGCGGAAGCGCGCGGCAGGACCGGAACCGTTTCCTTCGGCGTCCGCGATGCGGCCGGGTCCGTCGTCGATGCGCACCAGGTTGCCGGCGCGCGGAGCGTCGGCGGCGGTATTCGCGAACACCAAGGAGACCTCCATCCCGCCCGTTCCCCAAATCACGGCAGTGGGATTGATCTGCTCCGGGGTCCCGTCCTTCATTCGCTTGTATGAAAACAGGCCGGCCGCGGCGTCGGTGATCCCCGCCACCGCGATGGGTTCACTGAACCGGATGCGCAAGGTGTCTTCAGTCTTGCCTAAGACCATTACCGCCGTTTTGATGATGGGCCCCATGCGGTCCACCAGGCGCATGACCTGGGTGGAGTCCTTGCCCCGGGCAGGATACGTCGAGTGGAAAACCCCTTCGCCCCCGGTCAGTACGTCCGTCGAAAGTTTGCCCCTGTAGGTAAGCTGCGTGCCTTCGATCAGTCTGGCGGGATCGGCCCCCGTTACGGTGACCGCCGCGGCCGTGGACAGCCATTGATAGCCGATCTGCTTGGGACCGCTCGCGGTGATGTCGCGATCATAGACCGCAGCGATGCGGTCCCCAATGCCGTCCGCATCGTCATCATGAATGGCGGCCGAGATCGCCTTGGGCAGGTCCAGGGGCGGCATGCGGAAGGTGAGGATCATCTTTTTGGCCGAACCGACAATCTCCAGGGTATAGGTCTTGTCCACGGGATCGGTCGAGTCTGCGGTGGCATAGAGAACATCGAGACCGGTGGCATCGGTCGTAATGACCGTGCCGCCAAGGACCGGCACGGTCTTGCCGCCGTCTGCGAAGACCTTGAGGCCAGCGGGAATGACCAGGGTGTAGGCCTCCGCCTTGGCCATGAGCGCCGCGCCTTCACGGTTGGCGACGTTCAGGGTCACCAGACTCCCCACCAAGGTGTCGCGTGCCAGGGGCGCTTCGAACTCCACCCGATTCTTGGGCACGGTGAAGGTCAGGGTGACGGTTTTGGAGGAGCCGGGGATGGACATAATGTAGGTCTGATCGGCCGTGGCTGTGGCGGTGCCGGTGACCCAGAGGGTGTCGTAGCCCGTGGCTTCCGTCGTCAATGAAGATCCGGCAACCTGCTTCAAGGTGCGCGCTTCGTCCAGATACACGTCCAGTCCCGTGGGAATGGCGGGGAGATATTTCTCGGCTGCGGCCACTACAACGCCCTTCTCCCGGTTGGCGGCGATCACCCTCACCAAAGTTCCCACGGGAGCCGTGGCCGCATAGGGCGGTTCGAATTCGATTTGGTTCCGCGCCGGCACCCGGAAAGGGATTTCCACGCGCACCTTTTCATTGGCGGGTTCGAAGGTGACGAGGCGGTAGGGACCGGCGACAAGCCCCGTGATCTTGGCCGTATCGATGGTCACGTCCGGGGTGGCGATGGTGATCCCGGTGAAATGGACGCCGTCCTTGAGCTCCTGGACCACCTTACCGCTCGCGTCCAGCAATTGGTAGGTGAGGATCGCGGGAGGGACCACCTTGGTGGCCGTGTCCAGGGAAGAGCAGGAGCCCTTGCCGCCCTCGCGCTTAAGGATCTTGAAGCGCACCAGACCCGTGGCGCCGGGAATCTCTTCTTTGAACAGGGACCGCTGCTGCTTGAAGAAGATGGAGGTCTTGACGCGCAGGGAGGATCCGCAGGGTTGCCGGTCGCAATAGAAGAAGTCCCACTTGTATTCCTTGCCCGGAGTCAGATTGAGCTTGTCGAGTTCGATGGAATCGGACTTGGGGGTATGCACGCCTCCCAGGTCTACCACCAGCTTATCGTTGATGTAGACCCAGACATCGTCGTCGCCGCGGAAGGCGAAGCGCTGGCCGGGCTGATAGATGAAGGTCGCATGGGATTCCATGCAGAAGTTGCCGTTGCGCAAGGGGCCGTTGGTCACCCAGCTGGTCGAATCGGGTGGCGGCTTCACGTAGCACGAGGCCATGGTTTCCGCATGGCGATTGGCCGTTCCTTCGATGGGGAAAAAGCTGTGGTCCACGGGGCTGTCCCTATAACTGTCGTATTCCCAGAGTCCGTCGCTGCTCTTGCTCATGGGGATGTCCACGCAACTCTCGTAACTATTCAGCTTAGGGTTGATGATGTTGTTCGTATCGGTCTTCCACCAGGCAGCAAAAGCACTGAAGCTGACGGGCGCCTTGGTAGGGGCGGCGCTGCGCACGGGCTTGCGGTCCGCGCCGATGGTGGGCTCGACCATGCCTTTGAGCAAAAAATCACCGGTTAGTCCCGGGAAGTCGAAGTCGGGATGCTCTTTGCTGAAATCACGCACCGTGGCGGCCATCATGTACTGGCATTCGCCATCCAGATTCGGCCAGGCTGGGGTCCAGCTATTGGATTCGGTGTTCAACCATAGGGCCTTACCCTTGGCCGCGAACTCGGCAGCGAGATCGTAATCATCGGTGCCGCCGTATCCGCCCTTGCCGTAATGGTCCGCGTCGTTGACTTCCGCGAAATGGATTTTGGTCATGGTTGGATCGAGGATCAGGGACGTGAACCAGCCGCAACGTCCCGGAGTGGTGGTCATGGCGCGGGTCTTGGTTCCCC
Source organism: Fibrobacterota bacterium (assembly GCA_030854955.1). Taxonomy (GTDB): domain Bacteria; phylum Fibrobacterota; class Fibrobacteria; order UBA11236; family UBA11236; genus Chersky-265. Next base: position 20,543 of record JALYSE010000024.1, read on the forward strand.
ATACGATCTTGGGTGCCGTGGTGGGCCAGGGATTCAGGATATTCAGGGTCTTGGGGGCTTCGAACATGATGATGGGCGGGGCCGTGACGGGACCCGAGGGATCGACCACCACCCAGATTTCCTGCTTGCCCGCGAAGTCCGCGACCTTGATGCGTCCTTCATCGGAAGAGCTCAAACCATTTTTCCCGAACTTCCATTTGTAATGCTCGCCTTCGGGAGCGGTCCCGTTGCTGGTAAAAAAGAAATCCTGGGTATACAAACCGATACCGCTCAGGGTGAGCGAGTAGTTGTATTTGGAGTCCTTTTTGAAGGCGATGTCGCCGTTCTGGAACCAGAAATTGTTGAAGTTGTCGGACTCGACATAGAGATGGATAGTTTTCCCGTTCAGGCTGTCCGTAGGCGGTTGCGCCAATGCAGGAACGGAATTCAGGAAAACGACGGCTAGGAGGGCGAGTAGAGAAAGGTTTTTTGTCGGCATGGTCCATAGTTAGTGGTAAAAAGGAACCATGGGTTTAAGGAAAAATCGCTAGATTCGGAAGGCGAATTCAGCCTGATTTCGGGATTCAGGGGCTTTCAGGGTTCGATTTTTCGTCTATTGGCTCAAACTTCCGGACTCAACCGGTACCCAGCCGGGCTTTTTCGGGGAAATGATGTTGAGTTTCCCAGGATACAACGACAGCGACAGCCATCGATCATGGAAAGAGTCGAAGCCCGGGATCGGTTCCAATGACCGGAACGGTGGATATTTTACCCGGATTCCGCATTCACGGACTCGTCGGCCTTAAATCGAACCTTTTAGGAAGAATTCGTAACTAAATCAGCGGCGGAAATTTAATACTCCCGCCTAGCAAGGATTTACATGCGTTGCGGTTATTTCGACGACGAGCGTCGTGAATATGTCATTACTACTCCGAAAACTCCCGTCAAGTGGATCAACTACCTCGGCACTCTGCAATTCGGAGGCTTCGTCGATCATACCGGTGGCCTCTTATTGTGTAAGGGAGACCCGGCTCTAAACCGCATCACCAAATATTTACCTCAATCTCCCGCGAGTCATTTCAAAGGCCAGTCCTTGTATTTCCGTTGGCGCGAAGAAGGCGCCGATGGTAAGCATGGGGCGGAGCGCTATCATGTTTTTTCGCCATTTTTCACTCCCACCTTAAAGCCGCTCGAAAGCTTTGAATGTCGTGTGGGCATGGGGTATACGCGCATTACCTCGCGCTATCGTGGACTTAAAATTGAAGCTTTGATGTTTGTCCCTCAAGACGATCCTATTTATCTGATGGACATCACGGTCACTTGCGAATCCGGTGCGCGCAAAAATGTGTCGGCCATTCCCACCATCGAATACACGCATTTCGATGCCTTAAAACAATTCACCAATGCCGATTGGGTTCCGCAAACCATGCAGAGCCGCCTGAAGACACAACCCGATGGCTGGAAACTCCTCACCCAGTATGCTTTTATGAAACGGGAAACGGCAGTCAATTTCATGACCGCAAGCATGCCCATCAGCAGCTTTGAAAGCGACCGGAAATTTTTTCTCGGTGACAATGAATACGGCGACTTTTCGGCGCCGCTTTCTTTACAGAATGACGATCTCTCCAACTATGAAACGGAACGGGGAGATAATGTTGGTGCGCTCCTTCTCAAACTCGGTGACCTATCCGAAGGACAAAGCGTACGGTTCACGGTTTTCATTGGACAGGAAAAAGACGATGCGGCCGCTTATGCGCGCGTGAAACCTTATTTCAAAACCGGTGCCGTGGATGCCAAGCTTGCAGGGATTTCGGCCTTCTGGAGCGACTACTTGCAGCAAATGCAGGTGCAGACTCCCGATGCCGCATTCAACAGCATGGTGAACGTGCACAATCCTCGCCAATGTTTCATGACCAAGAACTGGTCGCGTGATTTATCCTTGTACCAACTGGGCTTTGGCGGTCGCGGCATTGGTTTCCGCGATAGCTCGCAGGACACGATGGCGGTGATGGGCCATATGCCCGAGGGCGCAAAGGAATTATTACGAAAATTGCTGAGCGTCCAATTGCCCGAAGGCAAAGCGATGCATCAGTTCTATGCTTCCACCATGGAAGCCAGCATGGGTGATGCTCGTGAAGGCGAAGACCGTCCTCAGTATTACGGTGACGACCATCTTTGGATAGTACTCGCGGTTTCATCCTATGTGAAGGAAACGGGAGACTATGCCTTTCTGGAAGAGGTCTTGCCCTTCTATGATATTCATCGGGGTCATGGCGCGGCCAAACCCGCTGTGGCCGGAACTCAAAGTGGATCACAAGGCGTGACCGATGCCTCCGCGCCAGCTACCGTACTTGAACATCTGCGTCGCTCCGTCGCTTTTTCGCGCTCCGATGTAGGCAGCCATGGCTTGCCGCACCTTGGCTTCGCGGACTGGAATGACACCGTGAACCTGCCCAGGGGCGCAGAATCCTTGTTCAATGCCAACCTGTATGGAAAGGCCTTGCTCGAACTCATCAGCATCATGGTACACCTCGGTGAACGTAACTCAGTCAATACCTATCGTGCTTGGCATCAACAGATGGCAGCCAAGGTCAATGAGCATGCCTGGGATGGGGCCTGGTGGATACGCTGGTTCGACTCGGATGGATCGCCAGTGGGATCGGATCAAAACGAAAAAGGGAAAATTTGGACCAATGGCCAAAGCTGGCCGGTCATTTCAGGTTTTGCGCCGGCGGATCGCGCCAAGACCGCGCTCGATTCGGTACACCGTTTATTGAATACCAGCTTCGGCATCAAGCTCAGCGCCCCGGGTTATGATGGTTTCGATCCCCGCAAAGGTGGAGTCACAACCTATCCGCCCGGAGCGAAGGAAAACGGAGGCATTTTCCTCCACTCCAATCCCTGGGTAATTATTGCCGAATGTATGCTGGGGAACGGCGAACGCGCCTGGCAATATTACAATCAAATCAATCCCGCGGCTCGCAACGATCAAATCGAAACCTTCGAATGCGAACCCTATGTGTACCCCCAGAATATTCTTGGCGATGAGCATTCGCAGTTTGGTTTGGCGCGAAATAGTTGGCTATCGGGAACGGCCTCGTGGAGTTATCAGGCGGCGACCCAATATATTATGGGAATTCGGCCCGAACATGAAGGGCTGGTTATCGACCCCTGTATTCCCAAGGCCTGGAGCGGCTTCTCAGTTTCGCGACGGTGTCGTGGGGCCAACTATGCCATCGTGGTCAAGAATCCTTCGAACGTCAACAAGGGCATCAAGTCCATTTCCGTGGATGGAAAAATCTTGGTCTCGGGCGCACAAGTGCCCTATTTCGGGGATGGAAAAACCCATTCCGTAGAAGTCATCATGGGATGAAACTCTCGTTAGTCTTTCCAAAGGAAGCCAACGAAAATAGCGCCAATTTCAAAGGCTAACCTTTAGAGATTGCATTAGCTTTATCCGATGAGCAAATACTATTCGATGCCAGTTGCATTGTTCTTCTTGTTGAGTATGCAAGGGTGGACAGCCAATTTTCAAATTCAAGGATCCACCATCAAGGATCCCAATGGAATTCCGTTCATACCTGTTGGAGCAAATATTGCAGTAGACAACTTCTATGGCTGGAACTCATTTTTAGCCCAGAATAATGCTGTATCGAGTTTTACAAAGTCATGGCGCTTTAATACTGCAAGGGCCAACTTAGTTATCGGCGAGTCTAGTTGGGGAGGCGTAATCTTAGGAACGGGTTGGTCCACCGATAGCAGCCGTAGCCGAATTCGCATCGATGCCCTGGTAGATTCGTTGACGCCAAAAAAAGTGGTGGTCATGCTTGAAGTCCATGATTGGACGGGTAAATACCCTTCTCTGGCGAGTGATTATCTGGCCATCAGAAACTTTTGGGCTTGGGCCGCTACAAGGTATAGAGCAAATCCCTATGTGTGGCTTAATCTGTGGAATGAGCCTGGTTGGGAATCGCCCGTTTCTCCTGACTATTTTTCTGTGAACCAGAAATTAATACGCTTTATCCGAGATACACTTCAAGTGGAGAATGTGATCGTTGTAGATGGCGCTGCTTACGGGCAGGACTCGTATAGTTGGAACGAAGCCTCCGTCTGGGAGGGGAATTCTGGAATTTTGCATTATGGTAAGCAACTTTCAGAGGGGTTTAGGAACATTCTTTTTAGCGTGCATCTTTACGATCAATGGGGTCCCAATGACACCGGAATTGCGCGAGCCAATAAATTTCGTGACTACTTACAACGCATGAGGGATAGCAGTCTTGCCATCCTTATTGGAGAAGTGGGTTCAACCAGCGCCACGCGCTTTATAGGAACAACGCAAATGGCTTATGAGATTGGCCTCAAGGAGTTTGGAGTAGGAATGCTCGCATGGCATTGGGATCCTGGCGATGGATTCCGCTTAACCGATGGAATCAACCAATATGCAGGCTACCACATCAACGATGAATCAAACCCCACAAACTTAAGCCCCTGGATGGGACAATGGTTTTGGCGAGCAACCCATTTAGACGGGTATGGATTAAATGGGTCACGGGCACCGGTGATTAAAAGAGCAGGTACACCAAAACAAGTCACTTCATCGAACACCACCTTTGACTTACTTGGAAGAGAATGGGAATTGGCCCAAACCATCCTGCCACGAGCACTTCCTGGTTCGCGTACTCGGTCGGGGCAATCACAATGGAAGTAAGGCTGCTCGACCAGGAATTCATGATTTCAATAGCTTTGTTTGCATGTGTGCGGAAAACCTCGCTGTCCATCAAACAGCGGGAATATGCCAAGGTGCAGGTAACTCCAAAAGCCTTCTTTATTGCTCCTTGACTACAGTATTTCTCTCACGCAATAGTTCGATCAGTCCCTGATTTCCCTTGGAGCCACGGTAAGGTACGTGATCCAAATCACCCTGTTTCCACCCGCATTGAGTTATCTTGACTTCAGTCACAAGGAGAAACGCATGAAAAACACAATCCGCAACCGATTTACCCTGCTGGCCGCCATGAGCGCCGGTCTGATATGGAGCGGCTGCAACGGCTCCGATGACCCCGCATCCCCTCCCACGGGCAATACACATGCGGCCCTGTTGGATGCCTGCGGTCTGCTGACTTCGGCGGAAGCTGCCGTGATCCTGGGCAAACCCATTTTGGAGGTGAAGACAGACACGGTGAACTACGTAACCTGGTGCAGTTACGTAGGGAGCGTCAATCCGGGATTCCTCCTCCCCTCCCACGTAGACCTGACGGTGCTGACCACGGCCGGAATGCAAACCGGTCAACCCGGCTCGTCCTTGACGGTGCCGACGTACTTCGCGGCGATCAAGAACGCCCTTCCCGCCATGGACCAAGTGCAGCTTACCGGCATCGGAACGGACGCGATTTGGAAGAAGAAACCGGGTGAACTTGCCTTCTACAAGGGAGATGTCAACGTGGACATCAGGTACAGCCCGAACGGAAAGCTGGTAGATACTTCCACGGCCTCGCTTGAAGGCTGTAAATCGGCAGCCCTGAGCGCCGCAGGCAGAATCTGAGCGGTTTTTTCAATTGATGAAAATGGTCAGGCCTTTCCAGCGTCTTTAGGAATCCTGTCTGCCCAAGTTCGTTATGCTGGGCCTTGGAGAAAAGGATCCGCTCCACCGCCTTATTCTCCCCCCTGGGTCACATTCACCGGATTTAATAGAAATCGATATAGCTATCACATGAACCGCTTTTGGGGGTCGAATCCAGGGAGTTTGCGCCTTTAGAACTGGGAAGTTTTAATTGTCGTTGCCGGTTAAATCTAATTGTCGCTATACAGAAAGGACCCTGCGGAGCGGGGGAACGGATTAAGCGGTGGAAATGGGGTTCGATTCCTATGCTCTAGCCCCACATAATTTTTAAAATCTATTCATTTTCATTCTGGTAGAAAATTTGAGATGTCGCATGATTACCAGAAGTGAATCGTAAAACATAAAGCGTCTTTCCGGGTATATGGCCCAAGGAATATTTTTGGTTACCTGAACCCTGTTTATGCCAAATCACTTTGCCTTGCATGGTGACTATCTCAAATTCATGGTTACCAGAAATAAGGGTTTCAATTCTGTTTTGGGAAATTGAATAGAGTGACTTGGTATCTACGCCTCTTTGATATCCATGAACGTATGTGCCCGAATTAGTGGGTTTTTCTAATAGCAAGTTAGGGTCTTTACAGCTTCCTGTATATTCAATTCGATTGATTGAACCTCCTACTGGTCTCGCACTTCCATATATAGCCTCACCTGGTGCAGCGTAGGAGATGTAATACATAGCTCCATCAGGACCCTGCTTTAAATCAACTAAAGCGTCTGAACTCGCAAATTCAAAAACTATGTCGTTTTTAGTGACGGCTTCTCCGGCAGCATTTAAGCCCATTAAGCGAAAACCAAAGTTCTTGTCGCATCCTGATATTACCCAACTACGATTGAGATGAGGTGGAAATTGAATGGGGGATGTGCTTTCTCCATTATAGCGAAGTATTGGGCCCGTCATTGCACAAGCCTGCTCCCGAACAAAAATGGGTTCACGTACTTCCGGAAGCTGTTTTACTCCAGGTACATTGGGTCCATTTAATGGATTTTTCCTTGATAATCCACTTGGTATATTAGTTCCATATGGACTTACTCCCCCCATATCTTGTTCACCTGAAAAGTAAGGCCATCCTGCATAAACAGGCGATTTAACCAGGTTATACTCTTCGGAAATTTTTCCTTGGTCAGGCCCCACATCACCCCAAGTCAACCAACGCCTTACTGGATCTAAGCTAATGGTGTAGGCATTGCGCGTGCCCTTCACATAAATTTCAGGTAAAACCATGGCTGGATTTTCATATTCCTTAGCCAAAGCTTCATTGCCAGCAGCACGAAATTTCGAAGCAAAGAATTCTCCAAAATTACCCTTTGGAATTGAGTAACCCTTCTGTGAATCATCCGGATGAATTCGGATAATGCCGCCACGCAAATCAGCTGTATTGGCGGGCCCTTGTTCAATTTTTTCATTATCTCCAATAGCAACCCACAAATCACCATAAGCATCAAATTGCATCGAACCCGAAGTGTGCCATTGTGCACGCTTACTGTTTATTTTCAGTATAATTTTTTCTGAAGCTAAATCCAGTTTTCCATCTGCCAATTTGAATCGTGCAATTCGGAAAGTGGACTCGTCCCCGCCCTCAAACGAGTACATGAGAAAAACCATTTGATTGGTTTTGAACTTAGGGTCTAGGGCAATGCCTATTAAACCATCTTCGCTGCCCGTCGGAACTGCTAATTTGCCCACCTCAACAATTTGTTTGGTGGCTCCATCATACTTCCGAAACTCGCCGGTTTTTTGAATGAAGTAAACATCAACCGCATTATTCTCCCGCGCATCAAAATCCATTTTAGTGGGCCCTGGTGCAGTTGCTAATTTAACGACTCTAAAGTCTGAACTTGTGGCCGCACAACCCTGGTGTAATCCGAAGTCTATAGCAGCTTGAACTGGGTACGAAATAGCGAATAAGCAAGCACCTACGGCGCTTGCCCTTTTTAAGAAATACATAGTCACTCCCTTTCTATCTTCGGCCTCTTCCGTTGCGAAAGTCGGGCCTAAGAACAATATAACCCCGGATAAAATTCTCAACAGGTGGAATATGTGCCTCGAAAGGGTCGGAAAACACAAATAATCAATCCCGTGTGGTGAATTGGGGATTCCTGCCAAATCCGGTGATGTTGACCGGGCGATCCGGTCCAAGCTGACCGACAGCTTTCCTCACCATGAAAGGAATGAAACTGTGCGTGCGGCCCATTCGACCCTACACCGAGGACCCTGTGCGGGCGCTTATGTTTTTGTGCATGCTGGTCTGTTACGTGGAATGGTACCTGTGTCCGACCCGCTTGGGTCGGCGGGCGGATTCGCCTTGCATAGCTTTGAGATGATGATGGGGGAGTTGGCCACGCAATAGCGGCATACTTGCCCGACTCCTGGGAGCCAAGGCCTGACCTTGTACCCAGTAACTACCAACCCGTAATTTTGTACCCTCCCAAAAAATCATAGGGTTAAGCTCGGAGAGGCCCTGGACCTTCGGTCTAGTATTCAATGTAAGCTCGAAGAAGAATCCAAATGTCCATCAAAGCACGCCCGTTATGGCGTAACCAACCTGTAAGCCGGGAATTGATCAATGGAGATGCTGGAGTCGTAACCTGCGGAGTACCTGCGTCGCCAGCTAATACGCAAGAGGCGGCGTAACAGGTATTGTCACTCAATTGGAAAATGGCTTCTTCTTTACCATAGTCTGTGCAAAACACCATGCGCGTGTCTGGCAAAAAACCCAAGCCCGAGGGGGCTAGCCTTATTGGGAAGATTTACTTCTTTGAGAGTGTTATCCCTGAAGTTACGCCCCCCTACTTAATATTGGCAAATTCCCCCGTTTCCTGACCATAATTTGTCCACATTATTTTGTCGGCCTGGGTTAAGATGCCTTAGGAAGCTTTATCAATTTTTCTACTGAAAGTTGAAATGTCACAAGTCCTTTTTTTTGCAGCAACCCTTATCGCCTCCAACGAGAGCAATACATGGCCCTCGTCGGGAGCGCTGCAAAGTTATAGCTCCAATAGCGGGCAAAACTGAATTTTGCAAAATCGGGGAGAACGGCCATATGTTTAAATACCGCACATTCGCTGTAACATTCGCCAGCCTTTGGACAATTGGGCAAGCCATCGCCCAATCTACCGCACCTAATCCATTACTTCGACCCGTACGTGGAGTCAATACCCTTTTTGGCGGTGGAAACTTTTACCCAGATGCTGGCGGCACACAATTTCAGGTATTGCAACAATTAGGTGCTGGCCAGTGCCGCCTTACATTTGACAGGTTTTACCAAGACGGAAAAGCCACACCCAATA
>JALYSE010000233.1 GCA_030854955.1 Fibrobacterota bacterium
TTCCGGCGGCTTACTGTGGCTGGTGGGATTCTCAGCCTCCCTGCTTCTGAAAAAGGAGGCGATGGGCCTGGGCGATGTGAAACTGGTGGCGATGGCGGGCGCGCTTTTCGGGGTCCAGGTGGCCCTATTCGGATTGATATTCGCGTCCCTGCTGGGATGCATGGTGGGCCTGCCCATGATGCTGATGCGCAAGTTGAATGAACACCGGCACATCCCCTTCGGGCCCTACCTCTGCGTCGGCATGCTCCTCTCCGCTTTCTATGGACAGCAGGCCATCCATTGGTATATGGGACTGGTGGGGTGGTGATGCCGGTCTCCCGACCCCGGTAACGCGCAGTTCCTTTTCTCCCGATCCGACGGATTCAGGCCAGAAGCGGCCGAATTTACTATCTTCTTCACCCTATTTCGCAATATTTTGCCGGGTTTTTCCTCATCGGGGAGTATTATGGCCTCTATCGTAAAGTTGGATGGCACCTGGGATTTCAGCTTCGACGCCGTCGACGCCGGCCTCATAGACCAATGGTACAGGAAGAAGCCCACTCAAGCCAAAAAAGTCTCCCTCCCCCACGTCTGGACTACCGAATCCAACGAGGAAAACGCGCATATCGCGTATTATTTCAAGGAATTCACAGTCGACAAGAAAGAGTCGCCCAAGCGCTTTTTCATCCGATTCGGATCCATCCAGCACCATGCCCAGATCTGGCTGAACGGCGAGGACCTGGGCACCCATATGGGCGGCCACGTGCCCTTCGAGGTCGACGGATCCAAGGCCGTCAAGATCGGGGAGAACAACTTCCTGGTCGTGCGGGTCCAGACCCTCGATCGCCAAGGCAAGATCCAGGACCATACCTCGGCCGAACTGGCCCTGGGCGGCCCTTTCATGCGCGGTCCTTTCGCCGGTATCACCGGGGAAGTGAACCTGTACATGGTCGGCAAGGCGGGTATCCGTTCGGTCAATTGCTTCCCGGATTTCGAAGCCGATCGCATGACCATCGAGACCAAATTCTGGAATCCGAAGAATTTCCAGGCGGAATTGTCCATCGAAATCACCAGTCCGGACGGCGGCAACGGCGTGGTGACCAAAAGTGTCAAACTCGAAAAGGAAAACGGCAGCTTCGGCGTGACCCTCCAGCTGGACAACGGCAAGGTTTGGCAACTGCAGGATCCCCAGCTGTACAAGATCAAGGTCACTCTCGCCGGCTCCTACACCGTCGACGTCCGCTTCGGGATGCGCAGCGCTGACGTGGAAAAAGGCTCGTTCAAGCTCAACCATCACCCGGTCAAAATCAAGGGTGTCACCTACCCCTGGTTCTTCCCGTTCTTGCACGGAATCCCCCCGGCGGATTTCGAACTCAAGAAAGAGCTCGTTCTGATCAAGGAATCCGGATTCAACCTGTTGCGTTCAGGCGGCGCCCCCCTTCCCAAGGAAGTCCTGGACATCTGTGACGAAATCGGCCTACTGGTGTTGCAGGAAACCACCTGCTTCAACCAGAAGTCAAGCAAGGAAGGCCTCGAGAACCTGAAGCAGCAATTGGTGACCCTCATCGATAACGACGGTCATCATCCCTCCATTTTCGGCTGGGTCATCGGATCCGAAAACGGTTCCATGGTGCTCGAGAATGGCAACAAACTGCTGCGCTACGCGGCGGAACTGGACCCCACCCGTCCCATCTTCTCCAACCTGGGCTCCGTCTCCATCGACAGCCTGGGCGGCGGCAAAATCGATCTGGGCAAGGCCTACGAACCCCTCGCGGCCACCATCAGTCCTTTCGAATCCCATCGCCTCAAGATCGGCTTCCCGGTCTCGGTCAAAACTTATACCATGCTGGCCAGCTATTGCTCTTCCAAGGACGGAAAATCCGTGGCGGACGGCATCCATGGAAGCAAGTCCTATTGGGAGCGGTATAACTATCTCAAGGACGATTTGGACGGAAAGATCTTGGTGGATGGCCTTGGGGTTTCCTCCCCCGAAGGTATCGTGGAGATGCTGGAAGGGTACAAGAAATTCTCGTCCCATTCGGAATACAAGGATCTGCAGAAGCTGAACGCGGAACTGACCCAGGTCCTCAAGGACCGGAATATCGCCATTTTCAAAGAGCCGGACAGCTTCTGGAAGGAAGCTGCCAACGTGGCCCGCCAAGGCATCACCAAACAAATCGAAGGACTGCTGATCAACCCGCAGATCTCGGGTTACATCCTCGAGACCTGGGGCGACTACGGCGCCCACATGTCCGGCATGGTCAATTGGCAGCGCAAACCCAAGGGCTCCCTGGACGCCATCCGCAAGGTCAATCGGCCCGTCCACGTCATCGCCGAAGCCGAGGACCGCACCCCCTATATCGGCACCTCCGCCGCCATCAAAATCCATATGGTCAACGACGGCCAACTGGGCGACTACGGTCTGTTGCTGCGCGTGAAAGGTCCCAACGGCCGCATCTGGCATCAGGAGTCCCTGCCTGGCAAGGCCAAAATCGGCGTCAACCTGGTCGGTCGCTTCAAGTTCCCGGTCGGATTCGAAAAAGGGCGGTTCACCTTCGACCTGAACCTTTCCAAGAACAACAAGGAGATGGCCCGCACCGAGGAAGTATTCCTGGTCCCGCCCGAAACCAAGCTCGAGGTCCCCCTCAAGCAGGTAAGTGTGCTGGGTAACTTTCCGGATACGGTAAACAGCTTCACCAACCCGGACGCCAACATCTCCGTGCTGGCGGACATTTCCACCCTGGTGGAAGGTTCCATCCGCAAGCGGTTCGACAAGGCCGCGGCGGGCGGCACCATCATCCTCGGAAACGTGTCCGAAGAAGACGCCCGGCTATTGAACGGTCTCAAGGTCCTTCCCGTGGAAATCACCTGCTTCCGGTCATCGGGCAGCACCTTCGGGAGCTTCCATTATGCCTTGGGCGGGCCCGAGTTCAAGGACCTGCCTTCCCAATGCCTTTTGGATCAGACCTATGCGGACGTCATGCCGTATTGGAGCCTGGAGTCCCTGCCCAACCTCACGGTCGCGGCGGGCAGTATCAATCTGGTCGGCAACGGCCAGGGCAAATCTAAGCTCCGTTGGGGCGCGGATATCGCCAGCATGCCTTTGGGCAAGGGTAAGGTGATTTTCTACCAGTTCGATATTTTCGGAAAGCTGGGCAAGAATGCCTTGGCGGACGCCCTGTTCGCCAACTTGGTCGCGGCAGCGGCCAAGTAACCGATCCTCGCGGACGCTCAGGGGCGCTTAACGCGCCCTTGAGTATCGGGCTTCATCACTTTTTTTTGATATTGGTCTTCTGCAGCTTCTTATCGGCCGGCTTGACTGCAGCCTTCGTCGCCGGCGCCTTCTTGGAAGGTCTGGGAAGACTCTTCTTCACCACGCTCTCCTTTGCGGACATTTTGGATTCGGAGGATTTTCCGTCGGAGACTTTCGCATCCGCCGCCTTAATATTGACCGAATCCTTGTAGGCCTTTACGGAATCCTTATGGGCCTTTACTGAATCCTTGTAGGCCTTGATGGAATCGGTCCTGTCGCGGAGGGTATCCCTTTCGGCCACCTTGACGCTGTCGGATAGGGATCCCGGTCCGCTTCCGCTCGCCGAAGAGCTGTCGGTCTTTTCCACGGCGGATTCAGGGGTTCCCAGGGAATCCCTGGCCTTGGCCGCCGAGTCCGGATTCCATGAAACCGGTTCCGCAGCAGGTGTCGCCGGAGCATTGACCGCCCAGATGTCCGGGGTGAGGCCCTGGTACTCGGCCTTTCCATTTTCGTGAGGAGCCTTGGCCAATTCGAAAATGGTGAAGAACGTCTTTACCCATTCGTCGAACCAAAGTTTGAGGCTTTCCCGGTTGGACCAGAATGCATTTGGATCGAAGACGGCGTAGTCCGCAGCGGATACCAGGATGACGGGATACCCTTGGGCCAGCTTGCGGAAGATCCGGCGCGTGCGGGCGGTATGATAAGCGGTAGTGATGATCAGAGCGGTATCCAGGTTCTGCAGGCGGAATTGCCGGATGAGCAGGCGCGCCTCCTCTATGGTGGAATAGGCGTCCTGACGGAATTCAAAGACCCGGTCCCGGGGCACGCCCTGCTGCACGAAATAGTCGACCATGAATTCACTGCCGTAGCGGGTCTTGTAAATCCGCGTGGCGGAGATGACAAGCGTATCGATTTTACCGTCCCGGTACATCCGGATGGCCGCATCGCTGCGTTCGCAGTCTCGGGATTCCCCTGCGAGCACCACGCCCCAGCGGACTTTGTCGAAGGAATCGTCGAATATAAGCCAGCGGCCGGATTTCCAAAGGGCCACGCAACCGACGCAAAGGACCATGGCAAGGACGAACCAAGCCCATAAGGTCCAATGCCGCCAGATGCCCGAATGCATCGAGCGCTGGGGGGTGCGCGGCCTTATCGGCAAGGTTTCATTCCTCGATGATCTTAACGGTCAATTCGACCGGTTCCAGCGGATTGTCCCGGTGATCGGTCTCTTCCGCGACGATCTTATCCACGACTTCCAGGCCAGAGGTCACCTTGCCGAAAGCGGTGTACTGATTGTCGAGATGGGAAGAATCCGCCACTACGATGAAGAATTGAGACGATGCCGAATCCGGATTGGCGGAACGGGCCGCAGATACGATGCCGCGTAAATGGGGCGTCTTGGAGAATTCGGCTTTGACGTTCTTGCCGGACCCGCCGGTGCCGTGCAGGCGTTTATCGGCATTCTTGCTATTCGGGTCGCCGCCTTGGATCATGAAATCCGGAATGCAGCGATGGAACAGGGTCTTGTCGTAGAAACCCTTCTGGGCAAGTTCGACGAAATTTTTGACGTGGTTGGGGGCAACCTCGGGCAGAAACTCGATGGTAATGTCGCCGTGGCGGGTAGAAAGGATGGCCTTGGACATGGATGCGCTCCCTGGAATCCGGTGGTTCAGATCCGCCCACCTGGGCGGGAATAAGGAAATTAGAAATTATCGGCTGGGTATCCTATGAGAGCGCACCTACAGGTGTTTGACCAGAAGCAGCGCGGCTTCGGCGTTGTCCCGGTAGTATTTCGGCCTGCGGCCGGCCTTCGCGAAACCCCACCGTTCGTAGAATTCCAGGGCCCGGATATTGCCCTCGCGGACTTCCAGGTGTAGGTTCCGGCAGCCAATGTTCCGGCCCCGCGCGCACAGGACTTCCATCAGGGCGGATCCCAGCCCCAGGCCCCAACGGTCCCGCGCCACGGCGATGGCCTGCAATTCCATCTCGTCCGCCGCGGCCACCCCGCAGGCGAATCCCTGCACTTCTGGATTGGCCCAGACCCATGCCATGTGGCCTCCGGCCGGGTTGAGTTCGGCTCCGGTGTTATTCGATCCCAGGAAAACCTCAAAGTCCGAAGCTTTCCAAGGTACCGGGTTCGCCTGGGCCTCAATGGCCAGGACGGCGGCGAGGTCGGTGCGCACCATCTGTCTCACGCAGGTTACGGTCACGGGGGCGTGCTCCCGGGCCCTTGGGCAACGACGGAACCTTCGACCCCCGGGGTGCCGCCAGCGGCCCGACGTTTTTCCTCGGCGGCGGAAGCCATCAGGTAGTTGGGACGCAATACGCCGTCCGTCACCGCCGGGGAGCCATGGGCCAACCGGACGATACGGCCGAAATCCGCGGCATCCTCGAACCGGACCATGGCGGAAAATGCGCTCTGCAACCGCGGAAGGTCCGGCACGTTACCGGAAGTCATCAGCAACGCCCCATCGACGCCCCAGCCCGCCAATTCCTCCGCGGACTGCAGGACCTCGACGGCGGAAGTACCTGATTCCCGGCCTGATGGGACATTTTCACCCGCGGGGCGGCGCACATAATAGCGGCCGGCGATGGCGGCGATGGCTGCGACCGCAGTGGCTTCCGGCTGCGGGGCGCAGGCTGCGATGGCCGCCAGGGATGAAAAAGGATACAAAGGCAGCCTGGACGCGAATGCGAGCCCTTGAGCCATGGCCGCGCATACGCGGATGCCGGTAAAGCTTCCTGGCCCTATGCCTACGCAGATGTCGGCGATAGCGGAAACGTCCGCGCCCGCTTCCGCCAGGCATTCGTCAAGCAGGGAATGGGCGGTTTCCCCCCGGATTCCCTGGCCGCGGATGCGGCGAGACAGGACGCGACCTTGATCGTCCACGAGGCCCAGGTAGAGGGAGGAAGAAAGGTCGAGCACCAGGGAAAGCTTATTCATCGGGGGAGGTTCCGTAGCTGCATTCAATTTGCGTTCCGACGCCGGGACCGGAGATCTTTCCGCGGCTCGGGAGCGCCGCCGGGAGAGGGGTATGGATCAAGCGTGCTTCGCAAAACTTTCTTCGATGACCTTGGTCAGCAGTCCGGAGTAACTGAGACCGGCGTGTTCCGCCGCCTTGGGCAGCAGGGAATTGGGCGTGAAACCGGGAAGGTTGTTGGTCTCAAGCACGATGAGCTCTTCCTTGCCCCCGGGAACGTAGATGAAGTCGGTCCGGCTGTAGACGGAGAGTTGCAACGCCTCATGGCAGCGGGCAGCGATGGATTGCATGCGGGCGATGATTTCCGGAGGAAAACCGGCGGGAGTGATTTCCACCGCGCGCCCGGGCTTGTACTTGGCCTCGAAGTTGAAGAAGCCGTCCTGGACGGGACGGATTTCCGTGGGGGCCACGGGCGGGAAATTCGCGATGACCCCGCAGGTGCCTTCAAGGCCTTTGATGAACTCCTCTACCAGCAGCCGATCGGCATCCTTGCCGAGAGAGGCCAACAGGGAATCCAGCTCCGCAGACGAGTAGGCGATGCCCATGCCAATGCTCGACCCTCCGTGGGGATCTTTGAGTACCAAGGGAAAACCGAATTCCTTTTCCAGCCCCGCATGGGCCGAAGGATATTCGACTCTGGATAGCACCCGGTACCGGGCGGTGGGAATCCCCGCGGACTGGTAGATGCGCTTTGCCGTTATCTTGTCCATGGCCAGGGCCGAACCCAAGCTGCCGCTTCCGCTATAAGGCTGGCCTGCCAGTTCGAAAAAACCCTGAAGACGACCGTCCTCTCCGCCTACCCCATGGAGGCCGATGAGCATGATATCGCAGCGTGGAAAAACCCGGAAATCCGGAAAGCGGGCGGTAACCCAGCCAGAGGGATGTGAAGCGATGAAGGCTGCCGCTTTTTCCGCCGAATCCACTCCGTAGGTGGAACCATCGGGGGGATACGCGGTGCCCAAGTCCGGCCAGCTCCAGGTATTGTCCTTGGAAATCAGGATCGGAAATCCCAGGTACTTGGAAGGATCCAGGCTCTTAAGCATGCCGGAACCCGAAACCAGGGAGACGGAATGTTCGGAGGAGATTCCCCCCATCAGGACGCCGACCTTTTTCTTCGCTGGCCTATCGTTCAGTTTGATTTCCAATTTGGTTTCCAACTTGGGTTTTCCGAGCGTTAGGGTTTTACCGTGTGGTCAGGGT
>JALYSE010000234.1 GCA_030854955.1 Fibrobacterota bacterium
AAAAGGCTTTCCTCCCTGGGTTGGAAGGCAGAGGCGATTTTTAGAAAGGGCGATCCGCGCGTCGTCATCTTGACCGAAGCCCGGAAGTGGGGAGCCGACTGCATTTTCCTGGGCTCACGGGGTCACCGTGCAATCAGCAGATTCGCCTTGGGAAGCGTGTCCTCGTCGGTGGCCGCCCACGCGGAATGCACGGTTGAAATTATCCGGAAGAAGCCCCGAAATTTTCGCAAGTCATGAAAGGTTGAACATCCCAAGGTTGAAAAGGACCGACTCAAGGGATCAAGGGTCGGACTTGAATTCGAGGTGGTAGTAAGAAGAAGAAGTTAAAGCATTTCGACGCTATCCGAAATAAAGCACTCTGGAAAAAGGGCGCTTAGCTTTTCATGGATTTCGGAATTCTCCTTTCGACTAAGTAATACATACGGTTTTCCCTCGCCATCCACCCGGCCCTGGAAAGGATTGCCTGAAATAGCCGAAGTCCACCTTCCGCAATCGAAAATGATTGCAACGGAGAGATTATTTCCAACGCGCCACCTGGCTACCCTGTCCTCATCGAATCGCAGCATCAAATGCATTTCCGAGGGCACTTCGAAAAGGAACCGAACCGAGTCGCCATTCATCTTCTTGGTAAGTTTGATGAACCTAGGATTCGAGAAGGACGAATAGGAACTGGAATCGGGAAGCGTGGAATCTCCATCCCGTGCTGCAAGCAACAATTCTGCATTTGTCCAATTGGCATTGCGAACCTTGACTGTGGGCAGATTCGCTGCGGAACCGGGTATTGCCAGATTCACTTCCATTCCGGCCGGATACTCCCAGATTCTCCGGGTTGAATCGGTGGCAATCCGATAGTCCATTTGCATGACCCTCATCTCCATGCTGGAGACGAAGGCCAGGGTATCGTCTTCGATGAATCCGAATCGGGCTGACACCGTGATTTCGGGATTACCAACCTCGGTACCGGACAGCCGGTCGGGAATGCAGCCGACAATCACAGCCAGGAGAAATAGACAGGCTATGCGGAGGAACATTGCCTCAATCCTGCATTCCCGTTAGCGGGAAGAATTGGATGTTGACTTGGACGACCTGCCCTCCTTCACCGGGATCGGCGGCAAGGTTGAGGATCTCCTTGCGCATGAGCTGAATCTGTTCCTTGACCTTGGAGAAGTCATGGAGGTGTATAGGAATGGTGATAGTGGATATATCCCTTTGCGAGGCGGGAAGGACATCCAGGACCGAAGACGCCTTTTGCAACATCTGGCGGTGGTAGTTTTTGACGAGTAAGGAACGCACTTCATCGGAGGTAGTGATATTGATATCGCTCTGGGTGACCCCATTGGCCGTGCGCTTGAGAAGACCCATTTCGGATAATAAGGCCAGGGACTCTTCCACCTGCTTTTCGGTTATTCCCTTCCCCAGCTTACGAATAATCCATCGGGGATCGGGCCGGAAGCCCTTAAGCGCGGCCAACTCACGTATCACGAGATGTCGCCAATCCGAAAAAAGCTGGTACTGGCTTTCGTCCAGCTTCCGGAGCCCCGCCCGGGCGCGCACCTTGAGGATTTTTTCATAGTAGATGTTTCGTTCGGAAACCGTCGAAGCCTGGTTGAAAAATACCAAATTCTCCAAGAATTCGGCTTTTTTTCCTTTGAGACCCAAGGCGGATTGGAATTTCACCAGGCTCTTCTTGGTCAGATTCCGTTTCCCGTCCATCACCAGCTTCAGGTAATTGGGGCTGGTGATCCCGGCCTTTTGGGCGAAGTACCGATGGGAAAATGCAGGCTGCTTGGATTTCCTGAATTCGTAGACATCCCGGAGATAGGTCCGGTAATTCGAATAGTGGAGGACATCAGGTTCAAATTTGGAAGGATTCATGGACGCATTTTCCCACCCTCGCCTGGGCTCCAGGGGTTCGGAGTAAGTATAGCAGCCTGGACGAATCCAGGCCATAGCACGACGGGAACAGCCGTTAACATTTGCATACGGAAAATTGGGAATGAAAAAGGAAATAGACTCCCGGAATGAATACTTTCCCTCTTGTCATGCCGTTTAGGACGGAATAACGAGGTAGGGATTCAAGAATGGTGGTTTCCAAACTTTCGGCTTCTCAGAATCTGCAAGGGTTGCCAAAATCGGACCCCTTTCGGGAAATCAATTCCTCCACCTTTCTTGAAGACCTCCAATTTGAAAGCGCCGGGTGTAGGAAAGTATTCAGTCGCCTCTTCAGGCAAATAAATCCCCACCTGACTTCTTACGTGGGCCGATATTTCCCCCAGACCGATACGGTGCAGGACGTCCTGCAGGAAGTCTATCTGGCCGTCCATCGGGGACTTCCCAGGTTCGAGGCCCGGAGCAGGCTTTCCACCTGGATTTTTTCCCTGGCCTACCACAAGGTTTGCGACAAGCTCGCGGAAAAATATCAAGAGAAGGACCGGAATCAAATCCAATCCGACCGTGTTACGGAAGTGGAATCGAATGATTTGCCTCCTGACGAGGCCTTCATTCAGTCGGAACAGATCAGGATGATTGTGGATGCCTCGGCCCTGTTATCCGGAAAGTACCGGGACGTGCACATCCTCAGGGACTTTGAGGGAATGTCCGGGGAAGAAACCGCCAGAGTACTAGGGATTACCAAGGCCCTCGTCAGGGTCCGCCTCCATCGGGCTAGGTGCATGATCGTCGATGGAATCCAGAAGCGTTTCCCAATCTCTTCCAAGGAACATCGGCGCGGATAATTTTACCGGGATGAATATTTTTCTGAAACATATTTCCCAAATAGGCAGACATACAGACAAACCCAATTCCGGGTTTTCAGAATGGAGACGATTTATGGATAAGCGTTCACTGACCCGATTGGCAATCGCGGGGATGATGGTCGGCGGGTTCGCCCTTACGGCCTGCGAAGACAGCACCTCGAGCAAAGCCGATGCCAAAACCGGCATTTCTGCGGCTACGACCCTCGCCGCTTTTCAGGCGGAATGCCAGAAGAACAGCGACACCTTCAAGAGCCATGATTGCAAAGCGATGAACGAGTGCAAAGGCCACAGTTATCAGGAGGGCAAAGGCGTAGCGCAGCACGAATGCAAAGGGCAATCCGCCTGCCAGGGTGGGAGCTGCATCGAAGGCTGACTGCCTGGCTTCTCCGTTAACCCTTCGCCTGAAGGGCAGCGGGGAAGCCGGTATTCTCTTAACCCATGACGATTATTCATCGCGAGGCTATCGGCCTTGGACTGAGGATCCCCCATTACCGCCACATCTTTTCCGAGTGGCCGGATGTGGATTTTTTCGAAATTATTTCGGAAAACTTCATGGGTGACGCTCCCCTTCCGAAGAGGAATTTGGATCGCATTCTGTCCCGATATCCCGTTGTCCTCCACGGCGTAAGCTTGGGAATCGCATCAGCCGATCCCCTGGACTTTGACTACCTCCGGCGGCTTAAAACTCTCGCCCAAACCACGGCCGCGCCCTATTTTACCGATCACCTTTGTTGGACCTCCGCGCGAGGGATCCATCACCATGACTTGCTCCCGGTTCCCTATACGGAGGAAAACGCCCGGTATATTTCGGACCGGATTTCCGAGGTTCAGGATTTCATCGGCCTTCCCTTTGGATTGGAAAACCTGTCCAGTTATGTCGGCTTCCACGAGAGTGAAATGGAGGAATGGGAGTTTTATAATCTCGTTGTCGAGCGCGCTGGCTGCCGGTATATGCTGGACATCAACAATGTCTTTGTTTCCTCGGTGAATCACGGATTCGATCCTCGCCACTACCTGGGTTCGATCCGATGGGAGCGGGTATTGCAATGCCATATCGCCGGCCACACCGAAAAACCGG
Source organism: Fibrobacterota bacterium (assembly GCA_030854955.1). Taxonomy (GTDB): domain Bacteria; phylum Fibrobacterota; class Fibrobacteria; order UBA11236; family UBA11236; genus Chersky-265. The sequence continues at coordinate 3,835 of JALYSE010000234.1, forward strand.
ACGGCTCGATTCTGGACACCCATGAAGAGGCAGTGCGCAATGAGGTTTGGGAGCTTTATCGATATGCTTGGAGCCTCTCCGGGGGGTTCCCAACCTTGCTGGAAAGAGATGACAAGATTCCTCCCTTTCCCGAACTATGGGCCGAGGCCCAGCGAGCGCAGGAAATTCGGGCTAGGCAATGACCCACGGGAACCGTACTCCGCCCCCAACCGGCCTTGCCCAGATGCAAGAAGAGTTCGGCCGATCCATTCGCACTCCGTTTTCCTTTTCTACGGGGCGATTCCAATGCCGAATGGAAGCCTATTCCGAATGGATCACCGATTCAATCCTTCCTCGGGGTAAATCGGACGGGCAGGATCGCCTGTCCATCTACAATGAACAATACTGGTATCGGCTTCTGACCGTGCTCCAAGAAGATTTTACGCTGCTTGCGGAAACCATGGGATTATGGAGCTTCAATCAACTCGCGACCGCCTACCTCCATCACCGCCCCTCCCGCTCTCCTTACCTCCAAAACCTTCCGGATGGATTTGCTGAGTTCATCCGAGGTAATCCGCTTTACAATATTCCACGGCTCATCCAAATCGCCGACCTGGAAATGGCTTTCCTGAAGGCGTTCCATGCCCCTTCACAACCATCCCTAGAACCGGGCCTACTCAACCCATCTGAATTGGAAATGCTAGCCGACTTGCCACTGGCTTTTCAACCTTGGCTGTCCCTGGTGGAAGAAGATTGGAATTACATGGAAAGCCGGGTGGACGTCCTCCCAAGACGAACCGCAAGTCCGACTTTTTCCGAGAAGAAGGGCTATTGGGCGGTATTCCGCGCCGAGGTGGGGGTGAAATGGATCGAATTGGACTCGGTTCAATTCGGCTTATTGACCGCGCTTCAATTGGGCCGGTCGCTAGGTGAGGCCTGCGAGGTGATGGCCGCTCAATTATCGCCTCAGGAGTCGGAACTTTTTTCGGCCCGTATCTCCACCTGGTTCGAAACGTGGACCCGCTTGAAGTTTTTTATCCAACCCTCATTTGAAGCTTTGGAACACCGATAATCCGAAGTAGTATGAACTTTGGGGCTTATCAGCATATTTCGCACCGGTAAGCTTGCGATATTCATAGGCGCTCCATCCCGCTTTGAGGTCCATGGACGTGGACTGAAACATCCGCACGCCGACCACGCCTCCGGGCACTATGGAGAAATTCGTTTCCTTTTCTTGATCCCAGTATTCCGGGATCCAGATCCAATGGTCAAAGAGCAAAAGGGAGTTGACGCCCGCTTTCCAGCTTTTGCCGAGGGAATATGCCACCTGAACCACACCTACAGCATGGGAGGAACCATATTCAGCCAGGCCTCGGCTCAGGGCCGTTGAGCCCTCCAAGTCGAACTGCAGGGTGAGCGGTCTGGGAAGAAAATGCTTAGGCAGCCTGCCTCCAACACCCATGGCCAGATCAAAGGTTCCACCGCCGATGAACAGATCATTGGTCGCTGCATCTTCCACCGACCAGTCATACAAGGGGTATTTCAGGGAGACCCTTGGAGACAAGTCTCCGAACCGCTTCCCCAGGGAGATTTCCCCATTTCCCAGTGAGAACCGTGTCTTATGTCCGATTCGCTTGAAAGACGTTTTCAAGGGAATGCCCAGACTTCCATTCCAATCCCAACCGGTGAAGTAAAGGGAAATGGCTGGAAGAGTCCCGTAGTCCTCCCGTGTACCCCAATCCCCGTCTTTGATGCTTATCCAATTGCCTACCCCCAAGGACGCTCCCGAGACCCGCAAGCCCTCGCCATGGATGATTGATGTGGAATGCAAGCCGATAAGAAATAATAGGGAGTGGGCAAGGGCAATTTTCATGACCCTTGAGTCTCAAAAATCCGGAAGAAAGTTTCAAGAAAATTCGGCGTTATCCTAGCCGGATTAAAAAAGCGGAGTATCCCTGGGGTATCTCGCCAAGTGGTACCGGGACGTACGCCGAATCGGCCTACCGGCTCCCGTCCCCGATGCCGAAGGATAGCCCAAGGTCCTTCCTCAGTGGCTGGTCCTTGTTGCCTTTGCGCTCCCAATAGGTCTTCCGGATGCTGGCGATAAGCTCCCCTTTTTCACCCCGGTCATTCTCCCATACGAGCAGTTTCTTCGGCAAGGCAGCTTCTACATAAAATGTGGAGACTGACTTCTGGTATTCCAGGGTCCATTTTACAGCTTTCCAGCTTACTCCCCGGATGTTCAAGTCATGCGGACCGGCCTTGGTGAGGACCGCCTGCACAAAAGCCAGCGGAACGTGTCGCTTGCGCCTTTCCCAAAGGCTCGGCACAAGCTGGATTTTTCTGGTGGCACCCGGTTCCAGGAAATTTCCGTCCAATTCCCGCATCAGAATCGGCATCTCGTCTTCATAAAAAACATCCTCCCTGGGATAGGGCAAGGTGGACTTGGAGTCCCCTTCGGCTTCGAAGTAAGAATGGATTTCGGAAACCAGCCCCGTGGGCATGGGGAGCAAGTGGTGATAGACGTTTCCGCACCATTCCTGCGAGCTGAAGGATACCTTTTGAGGTTGAAAAGATCGTTTCACTCCCGGACCCGAAAGCCCCGCGAAAACCGATGTCATGATGGAATAGTCATAAATGCCGGTGTTGAATTTGAGGATATTATTCAGCTTGAGCACGGGAACCCGCTTGGAAGGCGGGGTTCGATCGCTCTCCACCTTGATGCGGGTGTCGGCATTCAACTCTTCGTAGACAAAGACGAGTACGCCCTGCGCTTTGCGCATTTCCCCGTAACGCTCCGTGGTGATTTCATAGCTGGAAAGTTCCGCCAAGCCGGACTTCCAGTATTGCAGGAAGGCTTGGCTGGGTCCGATCGGGGAGGTTGCCCGATCGGCGGCCGAAGCCGGCGATATCAGCGCCGTCAGAAACCCGGTTATCAGTGCGATACGAATGACGCCGAAAGCGACTTTCGTGGACTTGGGTTGTGATGTCAATGGTTCCATGGATGCTCCTCCTTCTATATGGCGGTATCTTCTCTATGTTCCCCGGAAGGCCGGCGGCAACAAGAACCGGATCGTGTGAAAGCTGAGCCTCGTCACAATAAAGCTCCATGAAACCGTACTTTCCTCGCGGAAGCGTTTCCTCGCTCATGACGGTTATCACCCGCATTTCCTCGAACGCGCGCTCGCCAACCAGCGAATGAAAGGAAATCATAGCCATATCTGTTTTACGAAAATAAGCCTGCCGGGACACATTTCAATAGATTGAAAATACGTAAACTGATTCGCAACCCCAAGCTTGCGGTGTATCGCCACAAATCTCATTACCAGGCGCATTTTCACATCATCCTCTCGAGTTGAATGGGGCTTTTGCTTGTCCCGGTGCGGAGGTCCGAGATCCGAGATCAGAGTAGATCCCGCGCCGCCCAATGCCATGTCGTGTAGTCTTCTACCTTCTGCAACCAACGCGTACTTCAATGTTTTATTGGACATAGGGGACCAAAAACAAAAAGACCCGGCTTCCCTCGCGGAAAACCGGGCCTTCTTCTAATTGGTCGGGATGGCGGGATTCGAACCCACGACCACCTGAACCCCA
>JALYSE010000392.1 GCA_030854955.1 Fibrobacterota bacterium
TTCGGCCTGATCCATAAACATGGAGAGGAAAATAGAATTTTCGGATTGCTATTTTACCGCAGTGGCGGGACCCTGGCATTTGGGCCGATTCCACGATGATAAGGAGGCTGCAAGGTGAGTTCGCGCAAGGATCAGCAGCCGGGTCCGGGAAACGGATCCAGTGAATCCGGGAATGATAAAGCCGGGAACGATAAAGCCGGGAATGCGGGGAATGAAAATGACGGCCTAGGCCGTCCCGGCATCCCCGGGGGTTCCGGACCGCGCCGCCGTTGGCTGCCCTTCACGGTTTTCTTCGCCACCCTGCTTTTGGCCCTCATCCTCCACCGCTGCCAAGAGGAGCCGCTGCCTCCCTCCTCCACCCTGCCGCCCCCCCCTAGCGGCCACGGCGTGGCGTTCCCGGCGACTCCGGAAACGCTTCCGACGCCGCCCGCACCCATCAAGCCGCGGCCCATCCCGCCCGTCGCCAAGCCCGATACCGTGAAGCCCAGGATCCTGGCCCCGGTCGATTCGGGCCCCTACCTGTGGGCCGATCCCTGGGGCGGCCGGCATTTCGATTCCGTGCGCGTGTCCTTGCATTGCCGGGAAGGCTGCGTACTGCTTTACTCCCTACAAGACAGTATCCATTTCAAATCCTACGCCGAGCCCCTGGTCTTCAAACGCAATACCGTTCTGTGGATTTCCGGCATCGATTCCCTCAATCGTCAGGCTCCGCCTGTTCGCGTGGATTACGTGATCGAGCGGAACCCCGGGGACTGCGCCGGGAACTCCATGCCTTTATCGATGGCGTCCATCCCGTCCATGCCATCCTCAACCGCGGCCAAGACCGTATGCGTGGACCTCTATGAATGGCCAGACAGCGACGGCGCCGTCGCCAGGGCATTCGTCAATCACAAGGAGGCTGCGGATTCATGCAAGTCCAAGGGCAAACGACTCTGTTCCGCAGAGGAATGGCGCAAGGCTTGCCAAGGACCGGACCAGGATGTTTATCCCTACGGGAGCAAGTACCATGAGAACCACTGCCCGGCCAAGGAAGCGGCCGCTGCGCGGTCGGGCCGGTTTCCCGTGTGCCGTTCCTATTACGGCCTTTACGATATGACGGGCAACCTCTGGGAGTGGACGTCGTCCCCGGCGCCGGATGCGGATTTCTTCATGGTGGCCGGCGGAAACTGGACCGCCGGCAACGAAGCCACCTGTGGCTTGTCGAAATTCAGCTTCTATCCCTCGGTGCGCTATCCCTTCGTGGGTTTCCGATGCTGCCAGGATGTGGCGGGGAGATAACCTTGTGCCCGGTCGGGCCTGTATATTATACTGGCTCTAAAATCCGACGCCATCCCACATGCCAGAAAATCCGAAATCCCAGATCCAACCCGACGCACCCGCCTCCCTCGCGGCTGAACACAAAACCGATCCCTCCCGAGATCGAAGTTGGATCGGTTACCTGGTCCTGGCGCTGCTTTTCGCCGCTTCCATGTGGTTGATCCGGAAGGCTGATGATACCAAGCCGAAAGATTGGAACGAGAGCCGCCTGACCTATCTGCCTTCGGGAAAAATGCTGAAGCCGATGGTCATGGATCTGGACGAGGCCGTGGCGGACCTGCTGTGGATCAAGGCGATGCTTTATTTTTCAGACGCCTACATGACGGGCAAGAGCTACCAGTGGCTCGGCCACATTCTCGATATCGTAACCATTCTCAACCCGAGGTTGCACATAGCTTATGAATTCGGCGGTGTGGTACTCACCAAGGAGAAAAAGAACCTGCCCAAAACCCTCAAGCTCTTGGACCGAGGTATCTCCGAGTTCCCGGAGGACTGGCGGCTGCGGCTGTTCGCGGCCACGGCGCGGGTCGCGATGGATTCGAATTTCACGGCTGCGGCCGAATACCTGAAGCCCATAACGCTTAACAAGGAAGTACCAGACCATATCCGCACCCTGTGCGCCACCTTTCTGAGCAAAGGCGGCGGACAGCGCGTGGCGCTGGCGTTCCTGGTGGATCGCTATTTGCGGTCAGACAACGCCATCAACCGGGAGATTTTCGTCGACAAAATCCTAAAGCTTTATCCAGGCCCGCCCGAAAAGGAAAAGGAGCGGAAGGATGCGGTGACACGTGTCCTCAAAGAGGTGGGATACGAACCCACGATTGAAATGATGGGGCTGGGAATCATCCATGAGTACCTGTCCAATACGCTTTCCCCCGATTCGAAAAGGCTCATGGAAGCCCTGTATCAATGACGAGAGCCCGCCCTTGAGG
>JALYSE010000393.1 GCA_030854955.1 Fibrobacterota bacterium
CGTATGCCCTGTTCAGCCAGCACCTGCCTTGGGAATTCGTCATGACTCTCCGGCATCAGGGAGTTCCCGTTGCTGCGAACGTCGAAAAAGAATATAAACCGGATCACGGACATGACGAGGCCGTGACTTCCGTGGGAATCGACAGGCTGGGGGATTTGCAGTCTGATAAATTGAATGCTTGGCTCTCGAATCTGCTGCAAACCAAGGGGCAGGATATTTTCCGGATGAAGGGTGTGCTCAGCATCAAAGAAGACAACCGTCGGTACGTATTCCAGGGTGTGCATATGCTGCTGGACGCCAAACCGGATCGTCCCTGGGGTGATGATGAGCGTCGCAATCGGTTGATATTCATTGGAAGAAACTTGGATCGCAAGGCTATTACGTCCTCCTTCGAAGCATGTCTGGCCTAATGCAGGCACAGGCCCGTAGAAAATTCCTATTGGGAGAGAACTCATGGCCGAATTGAGCTTTATGAAAAAAAAGATCAAGGTGCTGAACCCGGTTTGGGAAAGACCCTTGGGAGATCATATCCAGGATTTAGCTTGGTCATCGGATGGAAAGTGGTTAGCTGCGGCTGAAGTGTCGGGCGCTTTGACTTTCTATTCCAGGACCGGGGGTGATCCTGTTTTTGCCATCCAGGCCCATGAACTGGGGTGTAGTTCCCTATCCTGGAAACCCGATGGCGATTTTCTCGCAACGGGTGGCCAGGACGGCAAGGTTAAATTCTGGGATCCTGTAGCCAAAAAAGGAATCCGCACATTCGACATCGGCTCTGCATGGGTGGAGAAGGTTTCCTGGAATCCCGAAGGAAATTACTTGGCCGTTGTAGCCGGAAAGTCCTTACATATCTGGTCAGTCGATGAGGATACCCTTTTCACTTACCCTGCTTTGGTCAGCACAGTGTCCGATATCGCCTGGGATAAAGACGGAGCGCAATTGGCGGTTTCCCATTACGGCGGAGTCACCTTGTACGCGCCTGAGAAGAAGATGCCTCAACGGGCCTTCACATGGAAAGGCTCATGCCTCAACCTGGCTTGGAGCCCGGATGGCAAGTATCTGGCTGGTGGCCAGCAGGATGGATGCGTGCATTTTTGGAGGCTGAAGGACGGAAAAGATTCGGAGATGCATGGCTATCCGTTCAAGGTTCGTGAATTGGCTTGGGATTTTACCAGCAGGTACCTGGCAACGGGAGGTTCACCGGAAATAACCATATGGGATTGCTCCGGCAAGGGACCCGCTGGAACCGAACCGATTTGCCTACAAGGGAATGAACTATCCGTAAGCGCTTTGGCTTTCCGCCCCAGACATTTCCATTTGGCATCGGGTGGTCGGGATGGGCGGATGGTATTTTGGGATGTCAAATCCCGGAAATCATTGGCGATGAGCGTGCTTCCGGGAGGAGTGACAAAATTGCACTGGAGTTTGGATGGTCGCTTTTTGGCGGCCTCGGACGAACTCGGAACTGTATCGGTATTTGATTTCGATGCGTATTGACGAGGACGGTGATTCCCAGGATGAAAATGAACAGTCGACAATGAGACTGATCATGAAAACCACTCAAGGGTCGGTTTGGCATGTTGTGACGGGCGGATATTTTTGGATTCGTTTCGGCATGGTTCGTTGGCAAATTGACGAGGATTCGCTACCACCCTATCGCAACTTCCTACAAAAGACGATGGAATTCTTAAGCGGACCAGGCAATGGCTGCGGCCCTGCATTTCTCCGCACCAAGGATCCAGCCATAAGCCTTGCTTTCAATTCTGAGCAACTCCGCGAACTGGTGTACCTGCTGGATGCTTCTGAGTCCATATTCACTATCGAAAGCGCTAAAGTTTAAACCTTGGCGGCATCCCTGTAATACACTCTTGAAAGCTGAGGTCTGCTAGATCAGGCACTCCAGCAGCTTCGTTTCCAACGCAGGCCAGTCTGGAGCTGTCCCTGCAACTATGACTTCCAACCGCCCGTCCGCGCCAGGGCGACCTATCTTAAGCCTTTGGTCCGGACCCAAACCATTCACCGACACCCAGCCCTGCGTGGAAGGAAAAAATCCCTTAACTCGTCCGGTTGTACTCCAATTTCCCCCTTCATCCTGGGGCCAGGGCATCTGCAAAACGCGCAATATTTTTTCCTGATCGAATCGATCTTCCTGATGGAATACCCATCCACACCCTGAAAATCCAAAGCCGGTATTCGCGACTCTTATTGGCGTGCCACGTTTCCCGGAACCATGAATGGGATCCTGAAT
>JALYSE010000394.1 GCA_030854955.1 Fibrobacterota bacterium
GGAGGCCGATTCGCCCCCCGTGCTCTACAACTTCAAAGAAACTCCCGTGGTCACCCACGGTCCCTACGCCTTCGAGACGGAGAAAGCCTAATGGCCCCCTCAACCACCGGTTTGCCTGAACATCACTTTGCCCATCATTTCGACTCGGCCGATCAGGAGTTCGATTCGGTCAAGGCCGGAATGTGGCTGTTCCTGGCTTCGGAAATCATGATGTTCGGCGCCTTGTTCGTGGGCGCCCTGGTTTTCCTGACCCTCCACCCCCAGGCTTTCAGCGAAGGTTCCCATCACCTCGACTGGAAAATGGGCACCATCAACACCTTTTTCCTGTTGACCAGCGGTCTTACCATGGGTCTGGCCGTCATCGCGGCCCAGGCAGGCCAGCAGGCCAAGGTCCGCTTGAACCTCATCCTCAGCCTTTTTCTGGCATCCGGCTTCCTTGTCGTTAAAGCCATCGAATACGCCGGTAAGATTGAACATGGGACTTTACCGGGCCGCCTGTGGAATGCCCACGGGTTTACCGACCCGTTCACGCATATCTTTTACGGCCTCTATTTCGTGATGACCGGTCTGCATGGATTGCACGTACTCATCGGAATGGGACTGATGATTTTCTGCCTGGTCCGCTCCAGCCAGGTGAAATTCTCACGGGCCTATTTCACGCCCATCGAAATGAGCGCCTTGTATTGGGCCCTGGTCGATTTGGTCTGGGTCTTCCTTTTTCCCCTTCTTTATCTCATCGGGTGAACGCATGAATAGCCACGAACAGTTTCCCGGCCACGCCATTCCCAAATCGACCATCATCGGCAGCTACATCGGATTGCTGTTCCTGACGGCTATCATGGTGGGGCTTTCCCGCTTTAACGTCGAGCGCTTCACCCTGGATTGGATCGATCTCGGAACGGTCAAAGCCATCCTTATCATGTCCGTCGCTCTGGTCATGGGCATCATCGTTTCCATGTTCCTGATGGGACTGCGTTACGAGAGCAAGCTTCTAAACCTGACGATATTCCTTTCGAATTTTGTGTTCCTCCTCATCTTCGTCCTCTTCACCTGGGCGGATACCTCTTTCCGCGGAGAAGTCGACCCTTCCTTCAACAAGAAGATTAACTTCGAATCGCCTATTAAGCCTGAAGCACCCGGCGCAAGCGGGCATGGGACCGCGCCCGCTCCGGCTCACTAAGAACCCCTTTCCGATTCCGGCCGAAAGGAATTCCTTTGGCATTCAAAAAGGCAACCGCCTCCCCCTATCCGGGAGGGGAGTCCCCCCACGTGGCCAAGGGACCGTTCTTCATCTTTCTGGTGATGATGCCGGCCTTTCTCCTCCTCATCTTTATGCTGCTCGTCGTCATGCAGTACAAGCAGTTGCGTTCATTCATCGCGGACAAACCTATGCACATGGTCGTAGTGCCGGAGTCCGCCGCTACCCAGGAACAGGTGCGCGGGAAAGTGAAGCAGTTCTTCGCAGTGTCGGGAGAGATTTCAAAGGCCGGTGCGGAAACACTTTCCATATCCACCGAAGAGGTCAACCATCTGACCCGCAGCAGCCGGTCCCTTTCCGATTTGAAGCTTGACTATCACCTGGGACTGGAAGATACCTTATTGGTGGCGCGCAACAGCCTTCCTGTGACGAGTCTGCGCGGCACCCTGGCGGCCATGGCGAAGATTCTCAAGATGAAGGGGTATCTGAACTCGGAAATGAAGGGTTATCCGGAATTCAAGGACGGCAAGATCATCCTGGTTCCGACGGCGGCGGTTATGAATGGTCAGCCGGCACCGATATCCGTCCTCGAATCCAAGGGTAGGATCGATTTGCGCGAATGGGTGGCCGACAAGGAATTCTACGACAAGGCCATCGCCAACCTCGCGGAAGTGAAGATCCACGACGACCAACTTCTTCTGATCAAGAAGCGTTGATTCAGCGATTGCAGACTCTCTAGCGAGGAGCCTGACTCAGGCCGGTTCACTATTCGGACCCGGTGTTCCGACCTTCAGCCAATCGCTTGGTCCCGCCCGAAGCGATGGATCCGGCAAGTGGGGTGGCCCGGTCGCCGTCCCACGATAGGATGAACCAGGCGGCCAAGGCGAAGGCGACCAAGGTCAGCAGGTATGCGATTATTGCCTTTGTGTTTGCCATGCGGTCCGGCCAGGGAAAATCGGCTTTCGCACCAAAAAAATTAATCGGAAAAATCAGGCCCGCCCTCACCGGTCTGGTCCGCATCGGCGTCCCTGGATACGGTAAAGG
>JALYSE010000235.1 GCA_030854955.1 Fibrobacterota bacterium
GTGGATGCGCTCAAGGTATCCGGAAGCCGGCGTGATCCACTCGCAATGGTCCGGGCAGATCATCGAGACCGTAGACGGTATGGCCTACATCGGCCGCAACCCGGGCGAAAAGAACGTCTATATCGTGACCGGTGATTCCGGCAATGGCTTGACCCACGGCACCATCGCCGGCATCCTGATTCCGGATCTCATCCAGGGCCGTGAGAATCCCTGGGAGGGGGTCTATGACCCCGCCCGCATTACGTTGAAGGCGACGGGGGAATTCGGCCGCCATAACCTGAAGGTGGCCGCGCATTATGCCGATTGGCTCAAAAGCCATGGAACCGCCGATGAAGCCGCAATCCAGCCCGGCTCCGGCGCCGTCATCAAGGAAGGCCTGAAGCCTATCGCCGCCTACCGGGATGAACAAGGCGTGATGCACCGGATGTCGGCGGTATGTCCGCATCTGAAATGCATCGTGACCTGGAACGGATCCGAAAAGAGCTGGGATTGCCCGTGCCACGGTTCCCGCTTCAATTGCCGGGGTCATGTTCTGAACGGACCCGCCAACGAAGATTTGGCCCACCTGGACTCCGTGGTCCAGGCGACTCCAGATGCGAGGGGCGGAGCGACGCTCCCGGGCGCCTAGCGGCCGGCCGAGGGTAATATGGATCACAGGAAACTGTTCGGATGGCTGACGCTGGACCTGATAATCTTCCTGGTAGTCAATGTATTTCTCATCGCCCGGTTCAGGGATACCCTGGCGGGCCTCGCGGGGATAGGCCCGCTCCATTTCATGGTGCTCGGATTGGCCGTCTACCGGTCTTCCAACATCGTATCCAATGAAGTGGTCACCAAACCATTACGCGCGCCGTTCGTGGAGGAAGTCGAGAAGGACGGTAAGTTGGTCGAGGAGCCCAAGAAAACCGGCTTCATGGGCGCTACGGGCTTGTTGATTTATTGCCCATCCTGCACCGGCGTCTGGCTCTCGGCCGCACTGGTCTACGCTTACGCATTTTGGCCGGGCATTACCTTCGCCATCGCCTTGTTCCTGGCCTTGAGCGCCATCGAGCGCATCATCGCCGGGGTGCTGGGCTGCTTCAAACGGAATAGCTGAACCCGTCGCAGGCATTTCGCGCCAAAGCTGAAGCTGACCCGCTTGGATCCGTGGTCACCTATCATCCGATCAGGTCCTCTTGCAAGCCCCATGCCTTGACGCCTAGGAAGATCCCGTAGGTAGCCAGGCAGCCCGATACGGTGGCCAGCATCACCGGGCCCATGGGAGCCGCTTGCAGGAAATCCCATACCCCGTCGACCCCACCCGCTTCCCGGGGATTGGCATGTTCCCCCGCCCAGTAGAGCATCCAGGCGATCACCGCCATCACCACGCCCCGGGCAGTGAATCCGAACCGGCCTGACCAACGAATAAGAGTATCATAGTTACGGTTGGTTTCGGGATCGGCGATCTGGCGCCGGAAGCGATCCGTGAATGCGCGATAGAATTGCACGATACCGACGATGAGGATGATCATGGCCGCCACCCGCACCAGGTCCTGGCCGTGCGGCTGCGCCATCAAGGCGCCGGTCAGCTCCGGGGCGTTTTCGGGCTCGTTCCGGGCGCGGCCGTCCCAGACCATCCGGAAGGCATAGATCGCCAGGCTGGCGTGTAACCCCGCGCTCAAAAGGTAACCCGTACGCATGAAGATGCCCTTGGCCCCGGTCCCGTGCCCGGCGGGATCGGACCAGGCCTGGAAGAGGCGCCAGAAAACGTACCCGCATATCCCGAACGCAAGCAGGGCAATCGCGATCCGGCCCAACGGCTGCCGAAAAAGGAAAGGAAAGACATCCTTTTGATCCGTTTTTTCGCCGCCCAGGCCCATGGCTGTCAAGGCGGTAAGGGTCCCCATCGCCACATAAAGCAGGGAGAGGGAGAAGATTCCCAGGCGGCAATAATTGCGCATCCAAGAATGGCATCGGAAATCGGGGGAGGACATACGTTAGTGAAAAACATTTTTCGGGTACGGATGTCCAGATGACCCTTCTCCTTCCCCGCATGGGAAGCGGCAATTGTTACTTATTGGATTCCAATATCCCGGATCCCCATGCAAGCCACAACCCCCACGCCCGCCTCCGCACTCCACGCCCCTTTCACCCCGGTGCAAAGGCTCATGCTTACCTTGCTCTGCGCCGCCGATTGCATGGTGGTCCTGGATTTCTCCATCGTCAACGTCGCCATTCCCTCCATCCAAAAAGCCCTGGGATTCACGGCCGAAGGGGTGCAATGGCTGTTCACCGGGTATGGCCTGGTGTTCGGGGGATTTCTGCTGCTGGGCGGAAGGCTTTCCGACTTGTTCGGGCGCAAGCGCATTTTCATGATCGGTACCGGGATCTTCACCTTGGCCTCCCTGCTCGGCGGCTTCGCGGTGGGCCCGGCGACCCTGGTCGCCATGCGTTGCCTGCAGGGATTGGGGGCGGCCTTTCTGGCGCCGGCGGCCCTGGCCTTGCTGATGGGGGTGTTTCCGGAAGGTCCGGTACGGAACCGGGCCTTTGGAATCTGGGGAACGGTGGCGGCGGCTGGGTATTCCATCGGCGTGGTGCTCGGTGGCATCCTCACCGCATTCATGGGGTGGCGATGGATACTGTTCGTCAACGTTCCGTTGGGGTTGGCGATCCTGGTATTCGCGATCCGGTTGTTGCGCGAACCGGAAAGGGAGCGCATCCGGCCGAAACTGGATCTGTTGGGTAGCGTACTGGTTACCGGGGGTCTGATGGTTCTGGTGTATGCATTGGCCAAGGCCCCTTCGGCCGGTTGGACCTCCTTCGCCACCTGGCGGTTGATCGGATTGGCCGTGGGCCTGCTGGTTGCCTTCGTGGCGGTTGAAATGCGGACCGACCAGCCTCTGATGCCGCTGCGGATTTTCCTTTTACCCGGAATCGCGGCGGCGAACCTGGTGAGCACCTTCCTGAGCGCGGCCCTAGTGGCGATGAACCTCGTTCTCACCTTGTATTTCCAACAGGTATTGCATTACTCCCCGTTGATGACGGGCCTGGCCTTCCTGCCCCATGGGCTGGCGGCCAGTTACGCGGGCCCTTGGGGCGGACGCCTGGCAAGTCGGGTGGGGCCCAAGACGGTGATGATGGGCGGGACGGCCCTGGTGCTGGTATGCATGGGGCTCCTGGCCTTCGTCTCGGAGCGGAATTCCTACTGGTACCATGTCCTCCCGGCTACGGTGCTGATGTCGTTTGGATTGATGCCGGCGTTCGTGACTTTGACCTTACTGGCCACCAATGGAGCCAAGCCAGAGGACCACGGGTTGGTGTCCGGTATCGTGAACACCACAGGTCAGCTGGGCGGGGCCTTGGGGCTGGCCGTACTGGTGGCGGTGGCGGCCGGCGCGACTTCCGGCGCCATTGAAGCAGGTATGCCCCAGACTCAGGCACTGCTCGCCGGTTATCGCGTGGCCCTGGCCACCGGGGCCGGTTTCGTGGCCATCGCCTTGCTGTTGGGGGCGGTGGGATTGAAGAAACACGCCTAACTGAAGAATAAAGTCCCCCAGGTCGGCCCCCTTCCGGGGCTCTCGCGCAATTAGCCTGGATTTCACTTAATCGGGGAGAAAAATGGGGTGGACGACGGGACTTGAACCCGCGACCAGTGGAACCACAATCCACTGCTCTACCAACTGAGCTACGACCACCGCGGTGCGGTTAATTTATAAACGACGGCGGCTTATGCCAAGTCGCATCCGCCTAAACCTGCTCCCAATCCGCCCGGGTAGGTCCTTCCGAGACCCACTATGGCGCGTTGGAAGCGCGGTGAAAGGTGGAAAAGGCGTTAAATCCTGGCTGGGTCGGCGAGTCTGCAGGGGGAAGGGAATTAGACCAGTTAGGCCACGGCGCGCGCCGGAATTTCCTCGCAGAGGTATTCCGAAGAGAGCCCGAGGTAGGCTTTCGCGTGGCCTTCGACCGGGGTCGAAGCCAAGCGAGGGGGCGGAGGCAGCAACTTTACCGTGAATTGGTTATCGCCGAACTTCCGGTTTTCATGATACATGAATATGGAAAACCCCAGCAGGAACAGGGCGAATCCGGAAAAGAAGAAGGTAGCGGCGTAGGCGAGCACATCCGGATTATAACACCCGGATTTTTATCCTGTCCATAGGCGAGGACGGATTATTTGTCCTCTCGCGATGGCCGAGGGCATGGTCCACGGCTCAAATGCCGCAACCCCCGGTTCCCCATTATTGTCTGGAAATGGAGCTTATTTTGCGAAAGTGGAGAGTATCTTTTTCTGCACGGCGCCTAGGGAACTTGAGAGTTCGGAGAGATACCGCCGTTTTGTCCACACATGAGACCTGATGGGAGATAAGGGGAATGAAGCCTCAAATCGGAACTTTGCGTCCTGCCATTCCCTCGCTCGGTCTCCTGGCCGGCGCGCTCGGATTCTGGCTTCTTTCCGCCTGCAACGTCTTCTCGCCCCTGGCGGCGGACGGTGAAAAGGACCTGACTTATCGCGGCCTCCTTCTCAAGGGGAACCAGGCCATCAACAACTCGGACTATACGGCCGCGGAAAACTACTACGCCATGGCCAAAAAGATCAACCCACGCGGGTCCGAGGCCTACCTCTTCCATTCCAAGGCCCTCGCGAGCATGTACAGGATCGACTACGGCACCCTGAACAAAGAGTTTGAAACCCGACGTAACACGGACGGCAAAGGCAAGGCGGGCATTCCCTTCATCGATTCCAACACCACCGTCGAGAAGATCGACAGTACCTATTACCCGGTGGCGCAATCCGTGGAAAACCTGGAGCACATCCTCCGTCACGCCAAGGATACGGTCCTCATTCCCGGGGGATGGTTGATGCTACCGGACGGCGATACCGCCTCGGACGGAAAGATATCCGAAGGCGTGGCCCGTTTGGATCTGGGCCTGTTGCAGATCATCAAAGGCATGCTCGGCCCCTTGGACCTGGACGGGAACAACCGCATCGACCGCAATTGCGGCGCGAACATCTGTCCCGACATGAACGCGACCTGCGTGGCGGGCGACTTCTACCGGAAGAAGTGCAAGGACGGGCCCGCCAGCGAAGTCAACGGCTTCCTCAGCTTCAAGAACCTGACCCGCAGCATCGATATCAACAACCTGGACACCAAGGACGTGCGCGCCCGCCAGGTATCCAGCAATCCCAACGAGATCAACGATTTTCTGGACAAGATGGCGGGTCCCGTCGCCGCATCCAGCTTCAACCTGGATTCGGTCACCAACGCCATGAACAGCCATCAGGAAACCAAGCTCAGCGGGCAGTTTTCCGAAATCACCACCAATATCTCGGACCTGACCGACTTTCTTTCCTACATGCGCTTCGACGACAATATCGACAATGATTTCGATAACCAGAGTCTCACCGGCCCGGGAACCCGGCTGGTCTGGCACGATTACGACAAGGACGGCGCCATCCACTTCAATTACGACGAGGACCTGACCGGGTACATCGGCACCGCCAACAACAGCCAGGCCCGGAATATCGGGCATCCCCTCCACCGCCATCTGCATCCGGACCTGTACGTCAAATTCGCGGATACCGACTGGACCCAGCGCAAGATATCCTTAGACACATCCAAGAATTCCCGCAAGGCGACCATGATCAAGCACTGCCAGGAGGTAGCGAAGGTCCTGAACGTCAACGGCAAGGTCACCGAAGTCATGATCGAGAATATGGTCTCCCAGACCTGCTCGACCCATACTTCCATACTCAAGGCCAACGTGACCCGGCCGGCCCGCAGCGATTGGTTGGGAGGCACCTACGGCGTGGATGAGGAGATGATCGACGACCGGGACAACGATTACGACGGCCTCACGGACGAGGATGCGCGCAACGCCAAGGGCATGGACGACGACGACGATGCCCTGCTGAGCATCACCATGATCGGCACCAACCCCGACCCCATGATCTGGAAGGACGTGGCGGGCCATGGCAACAAATGCCCGGATATCGACACGACTCAAGCGATGCAGGCCGCGCCCCTCTCCAGGCAGTTCTGCATCGGATCCCTGGAGCATCGCATCCATCTGGCCCAGAATGGCGGCAATGATTCCCTGAATTTCTACTACCAGATTTTCCTGGGGGAAGGGCCCAGCAGCAATTGCTTGGAGGATTTCGACAAACTCGATCAATCCTACAAGGACCTGGTGGGCCTGAAAGCCTCCACGGACAACATCGTGCTGACGGCCTGCCGGTACAAGCATATCTGGAAAAGAGGCATCCCTCCCAATTCCGAATGGACCTCGGGTACCTTCGGCATGGACGAAGAACTGCCCGATGGAGTGGACAACGACGGCGATGGCTGGATCGATGAGGACCGGAAATGATGCGCTTGACCGTATGCTTCGCGACCGCAATCGGCCTGACCGCGGCGAACCTGTTCGCCGAAGCGGGACCCCAGTTCCGTGAGACCAAGTCCCAGGCCATGGGTCGGACGGGCGTGGCGTCTTCCAAGGGCGCCCCCGCCTTGTTCCTCAATCCCGCCGCCCTGGGCAAGGAAACGACCGGCAGCATGGGCATGTCCATGGATCTCGGAGTCAATTCCGTGCTGTTGGATTACGCCGCCTGGGCCGCCGACAATTACCAGTACCTAGACAAGACCGATACCCTGTTGCAGAACATCGGCCCCGTGGACAACAGGTGGGCGCCGTTCTCCCAGACCTTCCTGATCTACGGAAACTGGCAGGGCGTCGGCTTCGCCCTGCTTTCGGACACGCGCTACAACCTGACTCTGAGCAAGGCCGTGGTGACCGCCGTGCCCGGGGTGGGAGCCCTATCCGATCTGGTGTTGACCGCCGGCAAGGGATTCCAGGCCGAAGCCGGATACCGCTTCGGGTTCGCCCTCAAGTACACCTACCGCCTGCGCTATGAGGACCGCCTGGTGGGAACCACGGACGAGGATTTCTACAAGGTGAAGCAGGCCTGGGAGGCTCCGGACAAAGGTTGGAGCGACAAGCTCTCCAAGCTGAGCGTGGCCGGGGAAATCGCCGAAACCAAGCAGGGCGTGGGCCTCAACCTGGGCGCCGAAAAGGACATCGACGAGAACTGGACCGCGGGCCTTTCCCTACTGGACTTCCCTTCCGTGATGAACCAGACTTTCACCCGCCCGGAAATCAATTTGGGTCTCGCCTACCACAGGGATGTAGGTCTGGTGCCGGACCTGGACAACAAGGTGCTGGTCAATCTCGACTGGCAGCGCTTCCTGATCCCGGGAACCCCCTGGTTCAAACAATTGAAGGCGGGCGTCGCTCTGGAAGGCTGGATGAAAAAGCG
>JALYSE010000025.1:0-11942 GCA_030854955.1 Fibrobacterota bacterium
ACTCGAGGGGCGTTTCTCCGGCCCACCCCCTGGTGGGGTTCAAGCTGTACCGGTTCCTGGGAATGGAATACCGGGTGCTTTACACCATCGAGGACGAACTGCCCATCAGCGAAGCCAGGCTGGCCTACCTGCTCGCCGATCTGCCCCTGGCCGCGCGCCTGATCAGCCATTTCATGAAGGAGCCTTATGCCGCGGAGTACCTGGACGCCGAACGCGCCCACTTCAAGGGATCCAAGGGCAAGCGCCTGAAAGGCGACGCCCGCCTGATCTCGGGATCCTCCAATGAAAAACGCCTGTTCTATTTCGGGTATGGCACCGCCACCGTGGCTTGGTGGACGCTCAAAGGCCCCGCCCTGATGGACTTTTCCTACCTACCCGTACCGGGCAAGGACAAGGTCCAGAGATACAAGATGAAGCTGCTGGTCTTTCCCGGAAACGGGGTCATCAATGGCATCATGAACCTGGGCCTTTTCAAGAAGGTGGTGCTGTCCAAGGTGAAGGAAGTACTCAAGGATATCACCGAAACGGCCCGCAAACTGGCAGCCGGCGGAGGGCCAGGCATTCTGGCCAGCAAGGACTGGACGACGGAAGAAAAGAAGAAGATAGAGGAGTTTTTGAAGCTTCCCTGAACCGCTGGATACAGCGACCTTCCGGCTCCGATAGGCGCGGGGAATCTTCCTATATTGACCGGCCTGATGGAACAGAACGAAGTCCGCGAACTGCTGGACAAATACGCCTATAAATTGACCGATCACCGCCGCGAACTCTTGCAGCAGGTGGTGGACCAGCGCATCCGCCATTTCACCCTGGTGCTGGAGGATCTTAAAGATCCCCACAATATCAGCGCCGTGATCCGCACCAGCGAGGTGTTCGGTTTCCAGGACGTGCACGTGATTTCCGAGGTGAACCCCTACCGCGTGGGCCGTTCGGTGCTCAAGGGAAGCTACAAATGGCTGGACATCTATTCCTATTCCAAGCGTGCGCGTTGCCTTCAAGGCCTCAAAGCCAAGGGCTACCGCATCGCCGTGGCCTCGACGTCCTCCGCCTCCGTCAGCCTTCATGAAATCGATTTCAGCCATCCCACGGCCTTCTACCTGGGATCGGAAACCATGGGTAACCATCCTGATACCCTGGCGGCGGCGGATATCCGTTTCAAGATCCCCCAGTACGGCCTCACGGAAAGCATGAACGTCTCGGTTTGCGCCGGTGTGCTGGTGGCCAATCTCGACCGCTGGCTCAAGGATCACGGCAGGGAGAATTACCGCCTTTCCGATCCGGAGCGGGAGGCCCTGCTGGCCGCGTTCTACGAACGAAGCGCGGTAGGGGTGGATCGCAACTCACCCATCCATTTCGTTGACTGAAGATGACGGACTTCCTCCGCAGGCTTACCGAGTCGTGGCCCTTCCAGGCCTTCATCATTTTCATGATCATCCTCGCCGGCGCGGTGGTGGGGTTGGAGACCTATCCCGCCACCATGGAGCGGCACGGAACCCTGCTCCATGCCCTGGACCGGATCATCCTCTGGGTATTCGCCGCCGAAATCGGGTTGCGGTTGATGGCTTGCGGCCTCCGTCCCTGGACGTTCTTCCGCAACGGCTGGAACATCATGGATTTCCTCATCGTAGGCATCAGCCTCCTGCCTTTCGCCTCTCAGAGCGTGCTGGTGGTGCGGTTGTTGAGGCTTCTGCGGCTCGTGCGCCTGGTCAAGTTCGTGCCGGAGATGCGGCTGCTGGTGGAAACCATCCTCCATACCATCCCCTCGATGTTCTATCTGGCCGCGCTCTTTTCTCTGCTCATCTATGTCTATGCCGTAATAGGCACATTCGCCTTCGGTGCGAACGATCCCATGCATTTCGGCGCCCTGCACATTTCCGTCCTGAGCCTGTTCCAGGTGCTGACCCTTGAGGGTTGGGCGGACATCATGCTCATCAACATCCACGGCTGCGACAATTTCGGGTATGAAGGGCACGAAGCGCTTTGCGCCCAACCCACGGCCCATCCTGGCTGGGCCGTGGCCTATTTCATCTCCTTCGTGATGTTCGGCACCTTTTTAATGCTCAACATGGTGATCGGCTTCATCATGGAGAATCTCCAGACCACCAAGGCCCGGCATCTGGAGGAGGCCCGTAAGCGCCCCGGGTTTCCGGATTCCGGCGTGGAAAGCCGCATCGCCCGAATCCGTGAAGACCTAGTCGCTTTAGAAAAAGAAATCCAGCGCAAAGACTAACGGCTTTCGTCGATGCGACGGGAAGGGCGGGAACCTGCCCGGACTACGCGTCACCAGTGATCTCCGTACCAGATGGACCGGCGCCAATTGTGCGCCTGGAGCTTTTTCAGCAAGTCTGGCGAAAGGTCCGGGAGATCCGAGGTCCCCAGATTCATTTCCGCCTGGGCCACATTGCGGATGCCCGCAATCACCGTGCTGACTCCGGGATGGGACATGGCGAATTTCAGCGCGGCTTGGGGCAGGGTGAACCCCGACCCTTCCACGTCCGCCCTGATACGCTCGACCCGATCCACGACCCGGCCGAGGCGTTCTCCGCGGAAATAATCCGCCCGGAAATCGCCTTTGGGAAAAACCGTGTCCCGGCTGAACTTACCGGTGAGGGCGCCTTCATCAAAGGCCATGCGGACGATGATGCCCACTCCGTGTTCATGAGCGGCGGGCAGGATTTCTGCGGCCGGCTCCTGCTCAAAGATGTTGTAGATCACCTGCACGGAATCGACCCAGCCATTCCGGATGAGATCTACGACGCTGTTTTGATCATGCTCGGGGGTGGAAACGCCGATGTGGCGGACCTTGCCTTCCTTCTGCAGCTGGCGTAGGGTTTCGAACGGCTTGGGATCGCGGTTCCAAGCACGCGTCCAGGAATGCAATTGCAGGAGATCGATGGTTTCGACCTTGAGGCTGCGCAGGCGGGCTTCCACGTTGGCGCGAAGATAGGCGGCGGAATAGCTGATGTCCGGACCGTCATAAGGGGAAGGGGGCCATGCTCCGGCCTGGGGCGGGGTCTTTGTCGCAACGATCAGTTCGCCTTTCCATTCCTTGCGGAAGCGGGCGATAATCCTTTCGCTCTTTCCTTCGCCATAGACCTGGGCGGTGTCGATGAAGTTCGCCCCGAGCTCGGCGGCGCGGTGCAAGGCCTTGAGAGACTCCCCATCGTCCTGGGTGCCCCACCAGGATTCCCCGAGAGCCCAGGCCCCGAATCCCACTTCCGAAACGCGCAAACCGGTCTTGCCAAAACTACGGTATTTCATTCTTCGCCCCTTGACTCCACCGTGAGGAATCCAATGTAACAATTGCCCCAACATTCATGCCCCTCGGCCATCCTTGCTATCTTTTGTGCGAACCAACGAGCAAGGTGAATCGTGCCCAGGTACAATCCGAAAACCGTAGAGCCCAAATGGCAGGACCATTGGCTCAAGAACAAATCCTTCAAAGCCGAAATGACGCCGGCCAAGGACGCCAAAGGTGAATTGAAGCCCAAATACTACGCCCTGGATATGTTCCCGTACCCCTCGGCGAACGGCCTTCATGTGGGCCATCCGGAAGGCTATACGGCCACGGATATCGTCTGCCGATACAAGCGCATGCGCGGGTTCAACGTGCTCCATCCCATGGGCTGGGATGCCTTCGGCCTGCCCGCCGAGCAGCATGCCATCAAGACGGGAACCCACCCCGCGGTCACCACCCAGTCCAATATCAACAATTTCCGGCGCCAGATCCGCGCCTTGGGCTTTTCCTACGACTGGGATCGGGAAATCAGCACCACGGACCAGGGCTATTTCAAATGGACGCAATGGATCTTCAAGCAGCTCTTCGAAAGCTTTTATGATCCGATCGCCGATAAAGCCAAGCCCATTGGCCAGCTTCCCATCCCCCCGGAATATCAGGAGGAGACGGAGATCCGCCGCTACCGGGATTCGCAAAGGCTCGCCTACATTTCCGAAAATCCCGTCTGGTGGTGCCAGGAACTCGGCACCGTGCTCGCCAATGAAGAGGTCAGCGACGGGAAATCCGAGCGGGGAGCCTTTCCCTGCGTCCGCCGGCCCATGCGCCAGTGGGTCCTCCGCATCACCGCCTACGCGGAACGATTGATCCGAGACCTTGACGGCCTTGATTGGCCCGATTCCATCAAAGCGATGCAGAAGAACTGGATCGGCAAATCCACCGGCGCGGAAGTGCGCTTCCAGGTGGAAGGCCAGGCCGAACCCTTGGTAGTCTTTACCACCCGGCCGGACACCCTGTTCGGCGCGACCTACATGGTAGTGGCTCCCGAGCATCCCATTCTAGACGCGATCACTACGGGCGATCGCAAGGCGGCCGTGGATGCCTACCGCAAGGCGGCCGGCAGCAAGTCCGACCTAGAACGCGGCCTGGACAAGGAGAAGACCGGCGTGGACACAGGCGTCTCCGCTATCAATCCCGTGACCGGCAAGCGGATCCCCATCTGGACTTCCGATTACGTGATGATGGGCTATGGAACAGGCGCCATCATGGCCGTGCCCGCCCATGACGACCGCGACTTCGCGTTCG
Organism: Fibrobacterota bacterium; assembly: GCA_030854955.1. GTDB lineage: Bacteria > Fibrobacterota > Fibrobacteria > UBA11236 > UBA11236 > Chersky-265. Next base: position 4,538 of record JALYSE010000025.1, read on the forward strand.
CCAAGGCCTTCGGCCTTCCCATCGTGGAAGTGATCCAGGGCGGGGACGTTTCCAAGGAAGCGTGGACCGGAGACGGCCTCCTCGTGAATTCCGGATTCCTCGATGGCCTCAAAGTGGATGATTCCAAGGCGAAGATAATCGCCTGGCTTGAGGAGAAGGCGCTGGGCAAAGCGCGCGTGCAATTCAAGTTGCGCGATTGGCTGTTTTCCCGTCAACGCTATTGGGGCGAGCCGTTCCCGCTGGTGCACACCGCCAAGGGTGTGGAATCGATCCCGGATTCGGAGCTGCCCGTCACCTTGCCGGAAATGGAGGATTATAAGCCGACCGGCACCTTCGAACCGCCCCTGGCCAAAGCTAAGGAATGGTCGGACTACAAAGGTCACCCAGGTGACCTCGGCGGACCCGGCTGCGCTCCCGGTCGTCGCGAATTGAACACCATGCCCCAATGGGCCGGTTCCAGCTGGTATTTCCTCCGGTTCCTCGACTCCAAGAACGATAAGGAACCCTGGTCCAAGGAAGCCGAGAAGTATTGGATGCCGGTTGATCTGTATATCGGCGGCGCCGAACATGCCGTGCTGCATCTCCTGTATTCCCGGTTCTGGCATAAGGTCATGTTCGATTTGGGCCACGTATCGATGTCCGAGCCTTTCCATAAACTGGTGAACCAGGGGCTCATCCTCGGCGAAGACGGCGAGAAGATGTCCAAGTCCAGCGGCAACGTGGTGAACCCGGACGATGTCATTGAACGCTATGGCGCCGATTCCATGCGTCTCTACGAGATGTTCATGGGCCCGCTGGAACGCCAGAAACCTTGGCAGACGGCCGGTATCGAAGGCCTGTGGCGCTTCCTCAACAAAGTCTGGCGCGCAACCGTGGGCGACGACCGCACCCAGGTCAACATCTCGAACGGCCCGCCGCCGACCCATCTGGTCAAGAAGGCCCATCAGACCATCAAGAAGGTCACCGAGGATATCGAGGGATTGCGGTTCAACACCGCCATTTCCCAGATGATGATTTTCGTGGGGGATCTGGGCGAAGACCTGGAGAAGTCCGGCGTCGCCTACCGCGAGACCTCGGAAATCCTGATCAAGCTGGTGGCTCCCTTCGCACCGCATATCGCCGAAGAGATCTGGGAGACCTTTGGGCACAACCAGAGTCTGACCTACGAACCCTGGCCCGTGCATCAGGAGGCGTTGACCGTGGAAGACACGATCAACGTGGTCTTCCAGACCAACGGCAAGGTTCGCGTGGAGCATAGTGTTCCCAAGGGGACTACCAAGGAGGAGATGGAGGCCATGGCGCGCAGCCACCCCAAGTTCATGCCCTACCTGGAATCCGGCGAAGTGATCAAGGTGATCGCCGTGCCCGGCAAGCTGGTCAACTTCGTTCTCAAGCCGAAGTAGGGGAGCGCGGCTTCCGCATGGATTCCCCAGCCACCATTCCGACTCCCCGGCCCCTGGTGCTCGCCACCGGGAACCGGGGCAAGGTGGGCGAATTCCAGGCTCTGCTTGGGCCGGCGGGGTTTACCCTGTTGCTGCCCCAGGATCTGGGTTTCTCCTCGGACGTGGAAGAGACCGGGGACACCTTCGTCGCCAACGCCTTCATCAAGGCCAATGCCCTGGCGGCCTTCAGCCCGCACCCCGTCCTCGCGGACGACAGCGGGGTTCAGGTGGACGCCTTGGGCGGCGAACCCGGGATCTATTCCGCCCGTTACTCCACCCTGGATTCCGGACCTCAATCGCTTTGGGTCGACCCTTCCGGTAACCCGTTGCCGCAGCCTGCGGCAAACCGGGCGAAGCTTCTGAAGGCCATGGAAGGCCAGGCCAACCGTTCGGCCCGATTCCGTTGCGTGCTCTGCTACCTGGTGCCCGGGAAGGAGGCCGCATTCTTCGAGGGCGTATGCGAAGGGGAAATCATCCATGAAGAGAGGGGAAGCTCCGGGTTCGGCTATGACTCGATTTTCATTCCCAAGGGACATACGCGGACTTTCGCCGAGCTACCCGAGGATGTGAAGGATGCCTTGAGCCATCGGGGCAAGGCCGCGGCGTTGTTTCTGAAAAGCCTTGCCGGATAACCGCAATCCCGGTGACGACCGGCCCGGGGCATTCCCTTCCGGCCATGAAAAAAGCCCCGCTCAGCGGGGCTTTTTCAATTTCAGGCTTCCGGGCACCGCGCCCGGTTCATCCCGCCATCGTCCGGTTCTCAGACCTGCTGAGCGGAGTGGCGGGCGGTTTCCTTATTATTTGCGTTGGCGCAGGATACCGGTCTTCGTGTACTGAATTTCCTGCTTGCCGCCCTTGAACTCAAAGCGGACCTTCCAGACGTAGACGCCCTGGCCGGCCAATTGGCCCTTCTTGTCCCTCATGTCCCAGACGAGGAAGCTCTGGTAGCCACCTTTGACCTGGCGCGCGGGATTCTGCAATTCTCCCCGGCCGCCAAACACCTGCTTGGACGAGGCGACGAAGTTTCCGTAGATGTCGAAGATGGACAGGTGCGCGATGTAGGACGAGGTGGATACCACCTGGATGGCGCTGATGGACCTGGGAATGAACACGGGAGTGGTGGGTTCCCGGCTTCCGTTGGGCAGGTCGGCCAAGGTCGCGCCATAAGGGTCGAACTTGTATTCCGGGTTGGCCAGGGCAGCGGGGTTGTCGAAACCCACGGGAGGAATCCAGGCCACCTGCCAAGAGCCGGCGCCGCCGGAGGGGTTCGTAGCATAGCCTTGCTTGTCCGGATCACGGGAATCCTGGACAGCCACCTGAAAGGTCGCATTGTTCGGATCCAGGCCTGCAACCGGGGGGAAGCCGCGGAACAGTTGGATATTGCGATCCCGATCGTCGCCGGTCAAGGGCACTCCGTGCTGGGGAGGGGGATTTCCCGCGACATCCGTATACTTTCCGGCGTCGGCATTCAGGAACACGCATTGTCCCACCGTGGGCGAGAAGGCCTGGGTGTTGTCCACGATAACGATGTACTCGTTGGGATTGGTGGTGCTGGCCTTGACCGCTTCGATGACCTTGGCCACGCCGTACTCATCGCAGCTGCTGGCGACCCTGATCATCTGGCGGAAGTCCGCGTCCTTCAAGGGTTCGGAAAGGACGATGATCAAGGTGTCCAGGTTATAGCTGGGGTCGTTTGAAACCTGGAGGTTGGACTTTGCAGGACGCTTCTTGGCACTCTGAATGACGGGCCCGACGGAGTCCTGGATAACCGGCTTCTGGCCTTTGAAAAGCTCATCGTTGGGTAGGTTGGCCAAGGGGTTGGTGGATCCCACGGCGGTCAGGCCCGCTACGAAAGGCGAGCCCGTGAAATCGAGCACTACAATGTTGGAATCGGCGTTCAGGAAGGAGACCTTGGCGCCCGTGGCGGCCTTGGGATCGCTCGTGGAGGAATTCCACTGGGCCCCGACCGTGGCGGGAAGGCGACCGAGACGCTTCTCGAATTCGATGTAGACCTTGTCGGCCGCTCCGTCGCCGTTGGTATCCTTGATATAGGCTTTTTTGACCGGGGCGTAACCGGCGACGAGGTTGATGGACTGCTTCACGGGAGTGCCTTCGATGGTCAGGCTGCCGATCGCCGTCACGTTATTGTTCACTTCCTTCTCCGTGATTTTGCCTTCGAGAATGGAGTTGGGGGGACCAATGGCTCCGTTGACGAATGCGAACGGGATCTTGACGATAAAGACTTCTGAATAAGGGCTGGTTTCGACGGCTTCGAAAGTTTCGGTCTCCCCTTGAGTGGTAGTGAAGGTAAACCCGATTTTATCAACCTTGGCCACGTTTGGACTGCGCGCATGGATGACCGCATAAAAGATGTCCGCATCGGTGTCGTTGATCGAGGTGATCTCATCGCTGCCGTCGGCCTTGGACGAGAAGTAGATCTTCGGGGTCACGGGTTTGTCGATCAGGACCTCGATTTCCTTGGGGTCGCCGTAGACGGGATCCTTGTAGGAAACCTTGAGGAAGTCGCGGGAGCCGCATTGCAGGACTCCATCGCCATCGACCTTGGCGCCTTCGCTCTTGGAGAGGAATTTGGTGACATAGATTCCCGAGGTCGGGGCCGTTTCGATGAGCATGACGTTCAGGACCTGGTCTTTGCTTTCGGTGCAGCTGGTGGTGACGTAAAGGGTGTCGATGGTGCTGGAAATGCTCTGGTCCTTGACGGTGATCTTAATGACCGTGTCTTCCCGGGTGGGTTGTATGGTCGGTCCCTTGCCGCCCTCGATTTCGATGACGGCATCCTTGTTGCCATAGGCTACCAGCAGGTCATCCGTGACCTGGAGTAGATTGCCGCCCCCCTTGTTGTGGGAGGTGACCACCGCATGGACCTTGCCCAGGATGTACGTATTGGCAGAATCATTCCGCGGCTTGATGACGGGTCCGTCCTTAAGACTTATAGAGCCCTCCCAGACACCGGCCGAACCGACCCTCTTGGCGAGTTTGATGTCGATTGCGAAGGTCTCGGTATCGCCGGGCGCGGTTCCGGTTGCGCCATTTACGATGGTCAAGGTCACGGTCTTTTTGTCAAAGGTGGGGCTGTTGACCCAGTCATCCCGGTAGGATAGGTACAAGGAACCTTCCGTTGGGCTGAAGTAAACGCCATTCGGAAGCACGTTGAAGGTCTTGTCCGTAAACTGCAGGGCCGCTTCGATTTCCGGAGCGATTCCATAGCCGGCATTGGCGACCGCAATATCCTTGTCGGCGGGATCCGTATAAGTGGCCGTGATCTGATCTTCGATCCAGAGCTGGAGTTTCGCATCGCCGGTGGCGGTAACAAGATTGATGTCCACGGGAATGGTGGCGATGAGCTTGCCCGGGGTTCCGGACGGCAGAAGGCTGACCGTCAAGACATCCTTGACGCGGCCGGCACCGTTCTTCGGAGTGGTTTCCAGGGTGATGGTGGGAGCGACCCCTGACGGCAGAACCTGGTCGATGACGACGAGGTAAATGACCGTTTCGGTGCCCAGGTATTGATCCGTGGTATCCGAACCATCCGGTTTGGTGGAGAAGTAGGTGCGGGCCTGCTTGGGAGCGGGGCGGACCAGAATCCGCTTTTCGGCGATGTCTTTGAGGACTTCCTTATTCTCCCAGCGGACGATGAGGCTATCGTAGGTCGCGGCTTCGGTGGTGGCATTGGCTGCCGCGGCCGGCATCTTGATCAGGAATGGGGAGGTGCCGGTGAAGATGAAGTTGTTTCCCTGTGCGACGCGGGTGCCCAACACCACGGTTTCCGCGTCCGCATTCACCTTGGTGGTGGCGTTGGTGCTGAGGGTATTAAGGCCGGCCTGGGTAGTGGTGACCTTGATGGTATAGGAGGAATTGAGCTCGGTGATGTAGCCGCCCGACAAGGGATTGCCGTTCTGGTCCAGGATGTCCAGGGTGGAGGGGGTAAAATCCTTAGTATACGTCTCATTCATCACTTCGCTTTTCTGCCAATCCAATTTGTAGGCGATCGCCTGGAGGATGGTGTTCGAAGTGATTAGGATGGGTTTGGTGGGGTCGTAAAGGGTGCTGTTGCTGTCGGGCGCGCCGTTTCCGTTGAGGGTGTAATAGATAGTTGCTCCCGCTGTGGCCGAGGTCAGGTTGATGGCCACTTGGGAAGGAAATGACCTGCCGGAAAGACTGGCCACCGGTGTGGCGACTTTCTCGGTTTCCAGCACCAGGCTGGTGGTGATGCGGCAATTGGATTGGGTGATGTGCCGTTCGGCAATGAAGAAATCCAGGATGTAGCTCTGGTTGTGGACCAGGCCTAACGAGGCCTCCATCGCGGCATCCAAGGTGACGGTCCTGGACTCGGCGCTGTGGAGTCCTCCGATATCGATTACAAGCTGGTCCTTGATGAACACCCAAACGTCATCATCGCCGGTGAAGGCGAAGGTTTGTGCCTTGCCCGTAACCGAAGCCGCCAGGTAGGTGAAATTGGCGTGGAACTCCATGGTAAAGCCGAAATTGTGCTTTGCAAGGGCCGTATCTTTAGTGTTCAAGTGACCGAAGCTCGTAAGCGCGGCACCCTTGAGGTTGCGGGTGACCTTCTCGCCGGTGGCCGGATCGGTACGGCTCAAGGAATCATCATCCATGGGGAAGAAGCTGCTGTTATTATACTCGTACATTCCGCCTGTAGTCCGCTGGAAAATCAGGTCGTAAAGGAAGGGTCGATTAATATCGGCGCTTCTGTCGTTATACCATTCATCGAAGCGGGCGATGTTTGTGAAACATCCCGATCTCGGATTGATCAACCTGGGATTGCGGTTGTCATTGGGGAAGTTGGCCGTGTCCGTTGCACCCGTGGTCTGGATGGTGGCAGCCACGTATCCCGTTCCCAGGCAACCCTCGAAGGTATTGAAATCAGGATGGTAAGGAACCGTGGATGGCAACGACGCATTGGGCAGTTCCTTGAAGTCACGGACCTTGGAGGTGAGGCGCAAGGTGGTGGGAGGCGCCTGTCCGAAGGAAAGTCCCGAGGTAGCCAGGGTGAAACCAAGGAGAAATGCGGTAAGAACGAAGTTTTTGGACTTCACTTTGGATCCTTTTGCAAATGTTTCCAGGACGGGCCTCCCGAACCTCAATAAATATAAGGAAAAACGCCAGATCGCGTGGACGGGAAAGCGAACTCAAAAAGCGGAATGCGAGCGCTGAATCCCGGGAACGGCGAAGAGAATTTCCCCTAGCCGAAAAGTAAGAAAAGTGGGCGTACAGGTGGGCACTAATCTGATTGGCCAGCCGGAAAAGTTCCGGGATTTGGGCTTCAGGAATAGAAAAAGAGGCTGAAAAACGGGGGCTAGGGGGATTTTCTTGTATCCAATCAGGCTACGGAATCGTAGACGGGAATCACATGGGAAGCGGACATCCCGGTTTTTTTCTGCCATTTCTGGCCACTTTTTGGACGGTTCCTGAGGGAGGGTGGCGAAATATTCGATTTTGGGAAGACTTTGTTAGGGTTGCGCGGGGCCAATCCGGTCCCATAACCGCACTACAAAATTGCCATCGCTCCCGGCTCCGAACCGGACCAGGCCGGTTGGGGTGTATTGGCTCCGATGATACTTCCGATCCCACAGGAACCTGGCCGGGCCTTTGGGCACCACCCAGTTTCGGTTCGCCTTTTCCCCTTGGTATCCGCGCCTGCGGTCGAATCGACCGGGGCTTTACCTGCGGATGACGCCGGTCCGCGTATACATCACCTCCGATCGTTTGTTCTTTTCTGTGAAGGTAAAGGCCACCTTCCAGACATAGACGCCTTGGCCCACCTTGTTCCCGGCCGAGTTTTTCATATCCCATACCAGGAAGCTCACCTGGCCCTTGTCCGTGGCGCGCCAGGGATTCTTGTCCTCCCCATTGAACCCGTAAGCCTGGTCCATACCGCGGACGAAATGCCCCAGATTGTCGAAGATGCGGATCTGGGCCTTATA
>JALYSE010000025.1:11952-28733 GCA_030854955.1 Fibrobacterota bacterium
CCCGACGCGACCACCTGTACCGCGCTGATATTAGTCGGCATGGGCTGGGGATTGGCCACTTCGGGCCGGCGCTCGCCGGATGCCGGGTTGTTGAAATCGTTCGCGATCACTTGGAGCGAACCCACGGGATCGATCGACTTGAATCCATAAGGGGGAATCCAGACCACCTCCCAGGCACCCGCAGTGCCGGTGGGCTGGCTCCAAATGCCGGCTTCATCGCCCCGCTTGTCATTGGTGCTCACCTGGAAACCAGGGGTATTCGCATCCAATCCCGCCACTGGCGGGAAGCCGCGGAATTCGCGGATGACCAGTTTGGGATTCTCTCCCGTTAGGGGTACGCCCAGACGCCCCGGACGGCTCCCGAGCAGATCCGTATACCGGCCGTCCGCATCCAGGAAGAGGCAATCCTTGACCAGCGGAGTTTGCGCGTCGGGGGCATTGTCGACCACCACCAGCCAGGTCAGACCGTCCGCCGAGACGGCGGGCTGGCTGAACAACTTGAGAGGCACTGACTCGGAGTATTCGGAACAGCCCTTGGAGAACCGGAACAGATCGTCGAAGGCCGTGCTGGTCTTGAGAGGCTCCGATACGGTGATGACCAGAGTGTCCGGATTGAAGCGCTTCTCCGTGATCGTAACGTTGTAGCTCTGGAGGTTGGAGGGACGTTTCTCCGCGGTCACCACCACCGGCCCCACCGAATCGGCCAGCACCGGTTTCTGTCCGCCAAAAATCTTGTCGTCCGGAAACAGGCCGAACGGAGCGGGCTTTCCCGCAGAGACGGAGGTCAGGTTGGCGCCGAACTGGACTTTGGAAAAATCGGCCACTACCATGGTCGAATCCGATCCGGGCAGGAAGGAGAGCATGGACGAGAGCCCTTCGCGGCTGTAGCCTGCGCCCTCATGGTTCCAGAACACCTTTTCCAAGGAAGCGGGGAGGGTGGGAAGCTTGTGATCGAACACGAAGTAGACGTGGTCGGCGCGGCCGTCTTCGTCCACGTCCTTGATGTAGGCGTGGGCCACCCTGTCATAGCTGGAAATCAGCGATAGGTCGGCTACCAGGTCCTTCCCTGAAATCGAGGTCTTTCCGTTCAAGAGCACCTGGTTGATGCGGTTGGCGAGCGTTATCCTCCCTTGCACAATCTTGTCGCCCTTGGTCGGGTCTGCGCTACGGAACAGGAAATCCGCCTTCACCGTGAATTTGCCCGTAAAGGCTCCGGTTTCCACGGCGCGTAGCGTATCCAGTTCCCCTTGGGCGGTGGTCAGGATAATGTTGAGGGTGTCGATCTTGTCGCGGGAGGGACTCTTGCCTTCCACCACGATTAGGAAGTCCTTGGTAACGGCGTCGTTGGCCGAAGTGATGGTGGAGCCGTCCTTAGTGGAGGCGTAGTACATGCGGGCCTCGGTCTCGTCGCTCCACCTCACTTCAGCGGTGCGGGGCTGAAGATAGACTGGGTCCTTGTATGTCACCGTCAGGATGTCCGAATCCCGGCAAAGCAGTTGTACATCGGACTTGTCCAGGGTGGTTGAAAACGTTTCACCTTTGTCCAGGGGCGGTTTGATTACGTAGGCGCTTCCATCCCAGACGAGCGTCACGCTCGCGACCCTGTCGCCCGACATGGAGCAACCGACTTCCGCGTTGAGGGTCGCGTCTCCGGACTTGGTGAAAAGCTGGTCCCGGATGATGATCTCGACCTTGTCTGTCTTTCGGTCCACGGCATCCCTGGAGGTGTCCCGGATGACGATTTCCGCCGGCTGATCGGGGTAGGCGATCAGCATTTCGTCGGTCAGGTCCGGGCTTACGGAGAAACCGGCGTTATTGTGGGGCGTCACCGTCGCGCGCAATCTGCCGCGATAATAGGTCTCCAGGGTGTCGTTGCTGTTCTTGCCGACAGCCTTGTCCGTAAGGGTCAGGGAGCCCTCCCAGGTGCCGCGGGAGGCGGTGGAATCCTTGAGCTTGATGTTCACGGTTTCGAAATCGCCGCTTACCGAGTCCTCGCCTTTGGTGTTTCTCAAGGAGAATCGGACGGTTTTGGTTTGGATAGAGTCCGAGATGCCCGGGTTCCAATCGTCGGAAAACCGGATATAGACCCTGCCCTTGGTCGGGTTCCAGAAGTCCGTGGGTGGCACTATGTTTCCGTTCTCATCGATGAATTCCAGGTTTGCGAATTCCTGGACCTGCTGGGCGAAGCCTGCGTTTCCGCGGAAATCCACCAAGTAGACCGGGTCCTTGAAAACGGCAGTCAATTGATCGCCGGCGGCGGCCACTTGGATGATCTGATCGGCCTTGTCCTTGGAACCGGTTCCAACGGGCGCCTTGGCGGAGAATACGCCCGGAGAAAGTTCGGTGAGTTTGAGCACTAGCAGATCGTCGTTTCCATCCACGGAGGTTACGGTAACCGTATAGGTGAGGTTGGGATCCCTGGGCCGGGTCTTGACCACGATATAGATACTGTCCTGTCCCGGGGGGTATTGGTTGATCTTGGGTCCGTTCTGTGAACTGGAGAAATAGACTTCCGCCTCAATGAAGGCGGGCTTGACGATCAAGGTATCCGCCGCCACGTCTCTTGCGTCGAACGGGTTCACCCAGCGTACGATGAGGGTATCGGTGCCGATGGCCTCGATGGTGTCGTTCTTGGACACCTTGCCATAAGGATGTTTGAGGGGGACCTGTTCCCAGAATTCCAGTGCACTGCCGAGGGAACCGGAGTTTCCCAGAACCACCGAATCGGCATCGCCGGAAACCCTGGCATCCGCGAAGGTCGTGGCCGAGCGCAGGTTATCCTGGGTGGTGACGAGCTTGATGCGGATCCCTGTGGCTGCTCCGGTGAGGGTTCCTCCCGGAATCGCGTTTCCGTTCTCATCGAGGATTTCCAAGCGTGAGGCCGCGAACTCCTTGGTGTAGGTCTGGGTCATCACCTTGCTGTCTTTGAAGCCCGGCTTGACCGCAATGGCCTTCAGGGTGGTGGTTACGCTGATACGGAGCGGTTCGCTATAGCGGTCGCTCACCCCGGGGATGGGCGTCGACCCGTCCAATGTGAAATAGATGACCGCGCCGGGGGTCGTAGTGGTGATGGTGACGAGTTCGCTGGTGATGAATTTGCGGCCGGAGGGATTTGCTTCCGGTCTGGCCACTTCGTCGATCAACAATTCGGTCAAGGTGCCGTAGACCGGATCCACGTATCGGATTCGGATTTGATCTGTAACGAGGCAGGAAAGGACCTTGTCGGATAGAACCGGGACGCCTTCATCCTTGATCAAGGTTCCGCTGGTATAGGTCCCGGAGGTTGCCGAAGGTCCTTCGATGGCCGGAAAGTTCGATACGCTGTCACCGGACCTGGTGCATCCGATGCTGACCAGCGCCGTGTCCTTCCGATCCAAGGTGAAGGTTTGGTCCTTGATGGTGATGACGATCCCTTCGTTCGTTTTCGGAGTGACTGTGGTATCCATCCTCCATTGGATGGAGGCTTGCGAATCGGGGTAGGCGATGATGAGGAAGTCAGATACCGCGGCGGTCTGGGAATTGCCCACATTGTCATGGCCGGTTACCAATATGGTGGCTTCCCCGCGGAAACGGGATTCGGCCCTGCCGTTGGAATCGACGGACGGAAAGACATCGGCGAGGTCGATGGAGCCGGTCCACGTGGCCCGGGTTCCGGATGATCCGGACTCCATGTTCACCGTGACCTTTTCATGGTCCGTACCTAAGATGGACCCGAATTTCCGGTTTACCAGGGTCAGGACCACCTGCTTGGCGGGTATGCGTCCATAGGCATAGTCATCGCTGTATTTCAGGAAAAGCTTGCCGTTGGCGGGCGACCAGATGGCGTCGGGAGCGAGGGGGGACCCTGCGGCATCCGTGAATTCGAGATTGGGGGCCTCTTGCACGTTTTCATCGAAGCCCGCGGTTCCGAAGGCGGAATCCCCGTCGACGGGATCCTTGTAGTCCACCCGGAACTGATCGCCTCCCAGGGACACTTGCAGAAATCCGTCTCCCCGGGCTTTGGACAGGTCGTTCTTGACGATCACCCCCACGAGGGTTCCGGGCGATCCGGCCAGCTCCGTCAGCGTGACTGTCTCGCGATCGATGCCGAATTTTTCCGACGTAATCACTGCCGTATAGGCTTTCCGGGGATCCGCGCTCTGGTCCTTGATGACCACGTAAATCTGAGTGGCATCGACCAGGTATTGGGTTATGGCCTCGCCTCCGTTGGTGGCGGAGAACCAGGCAAGCGCCTGTTTCTTGGCCGCCCGTACCGGTATCGCGTCGCTTGCGAAGTCCTGCGCATCGCGCGGATGGACCCAGGAGACGATGAGGGAATCGTAGAGGCTGGATTCCAGTATGCCGTTGGAGTTGGTCTTGGCCGCCGTCAGTACTGCGAAGGCGTTCGAACCCGCGAATACCATGCTATCGGCGCTTACGACCGGCGGTTTGTGCACCGGTTTTTCCGAATCCAGCTTCAATGCCGTGCGCGAGGGTATTGTGACCGAATCAAGTGGCACCTGAGTTGTCCGGACGCGAAGGCGGTAGGCGGCATCGGCATCGGTGAAGAAGGCGGGTCGGAGTCCGGCGGCGTTCTGGATGGCCAGGGTGGATTTATCGTAGCACGTCACCGCGAAGGGTTTTCCGGCAAGGTTGGTGGTGGTGGACGTAGCGGAGTCCGTGGTTTGTAGGGTGAAGTTGATGGTCTGGGTATCCACGCCCGGGCCATCGGTTTCCTTGAAATGGGTCCGGATGGAGATCAGGTTGGAAGACGATCCCTTGAGGGCGATGATATCGCTCAGCTTCATGAGCCAGCTTCCATCGGGTTGCAAGGTGAAGCCGACGGGCATAGCGGCCGTCGCCGATTGCACCGGAGCCAGGGTATTGTTCGAAACCACCGCGGTTTGAGGCTGGTATTCCTTGAGGATGAGATTGAGAATCCGCTGGACGATCTTAACCACACTATCGGGCTCGTTGCCCGGCACCCGATGGAACTTCCCTCCGGACCCGTCCGATAGCTGCTTCATGATGGCCGTATCGGCGGTGGCCTTCTGGGCGAGATAGATGCTGTAGATCGGCGGCATGGTGCCGTCGAGAAGGGTGAGGGCGTCTCCTCCCGTGGTTGGCCTGCCGTCGGAAATGAAGACGATGACTTGTTTGCCCGTTTTGATCATGCCCGGGTCCTTCAGCCAGGTCTTCGCCTGGTTGATGCCGTCATAGTAATTCGTGCCGCCCGCCTCCTCGATGTTGATCTTGCCCTTCAAAGTGGCCACATTGGCGGCATTGACGGTCAATGGAGTTTGGAGGGCGCGATTGGTTCCGGCGAATCCCACGAACCCGACGGTGGAAACGGGACTACCCGACGATGTGATGTAATCGATGGCCTTTTCGACCGCAGTGGCACGCACCTTGTAGGGATCCCCGGATAGTGAACTGCAGTTGGTGTTCGAGTTGAGGCGGGTAATGGCATAGGTGAAGGGGACCGGTGTCGCGGCTCCCACGGCTTCGAACGCCCGCAGGTTCACCGTTCCGGATGTCCCCTTGTCCGTGCAGCCGTCGTCATTGAAGTAATAAATTGTGTCGTTAGGGGTCACGGCCGTATTGACCCAGGCGCGGTTGGTTCCCATGCTTCCGCTCTGGTCCATGACGAATACGATGTCGGCATCGCCACCCAGCCGTAATGAGCCTTTGCAAAGGGAGAGTCCGTCATTGTCGATCCGGGTGACGTTTGAGGGGACGGTGATGACTTTTTCGTTCAGGCCGGAAAGATCGAGGCATCGCTTGAATGGGTTGGAGACTCCCGAAATCACGGTATCCCGTCCCACCAAATCGCATCGCTTCGTCTGCGCTCCCGCCTGCATCGCGGCCGCAAGCAAAAGTAGGGTAACTGTCATGTTTACCAGGGACGGTCGGCCGAGGCTGTGTTGTGCGCGGAAGGTTGATACGTGCCTGTCGGGGTGGGAGGGTGCATTGAGATGCATGACGGACTCCATGTCGTTTGATCCGGAATTCGGCTGTGGAAAAAAATCACCCTGGGGGGCCGGCCGGACACCGTCCTCCGATATTATCTCATTCCCGATGGCACCGGGTAAGAGTGTTGTGATCCCCAATGTCATTATGGGCGGGATGGATTTTCAACTCAAGGAAAATCAAGCGGTAGGCGTTGGGGTTCGGTCGGAATTTGGGACGGGCACCAAAAAGGAATAGGCTTCGCCCCTGAAAACAAAGCAGCTAAGCGGGGAATCGGTCCCGCCTCGATATTGGCGATAGCAATAAAAGTTTGCGGATGGGCAAGCGCCGGACCTTAAATTGTCACCCCAGGATCAACTTTCCTATCTTTTCAGCCAAATCCATCCGGAAAGGAGTGATTTCCTTTTCAGAAATAGGATAATGCTCAGGGAAGGGTATAAATAGGGATGTCGGAATACATCATCATCGGCGTTTTCGCGTTGGTGGGTATCCTCTTCGCCGGGGCCGCCATGGTCTTCTCGCGCATCGTCGCTCCCCGTTTCCCCGATAAAGGCAAAAAGCTGGATGCTTACGAGTCCGGCGAGGATGCAATCGGCTCGGCCCGGATTCAATTCAAAGTGGGCTATTACCTCTTCGCCCTGGTATTCCTGGTTTTTGATGTGGAAGCCATCTTCCTCTTCCCCGTCATGGCCGTTTTGCGATCGGCCGGAGGGGAAGGTTTTCCGGTATCCGCCTTGTTCGTCTGGATCGAATTGTTTGTCTTTCTGTCAATCCTGGGATTCGCCCTGTTCTACGCATGGCGGAAAAAGGTGCTTGAATGGGAATAGATATTCCGGGGAAGCCGTCCCTTCCCCTGACGGCCTCGGACCTCGGTTTAGGGAGCCCGGGCGGTTTGCCGCCCATTCCCGGTGTCGAAGGGTCCGGCGGCCTGACCAATGCTGTCGATTGGGTGGTGGGCTGGGCCCGCGCCAATTCCCTATGGCCCTTGGTGTTCGGCACGTCCTGCTGCGCCATCGAGATGATGGCGACCGGCGCCTCCCATAACGACTGGGCCCGATTCGGCCTCGAGGTGGCCCGGGCCTCCCCGCGCCAGGCAGACTTAATCATCCTGGCTGGAACCATCGTCGAAAAGATGGGATCCCGCCTCATCACTCTATACGAGCAAATGCCGGGTCCCAAGTACGTCATCGCCATGGGCGCCTGCACCATATCCGGCGGACCCTTCTACTATGACAGCTATTCGGTAGTCAAAGGCGCGGATCGTCTGATTCCCGTCGATGTCTACGTTCCCGGTTGCCCTCCCCGCCCGGAGGCCCTGCTCTACGGGGTGATGAAATTACAGGAGCTGATCCGCAAGGGTGGATGGCGCAACTCCCTGACCCCGCGTCCCATCAATCGCGCGGCCATCAAGGATGAAATGTCCGAGACCGCCCGGCTCTGGGAAGAGAAGGAGAAGAAGAAGCAGGAAGCGATGAAGGAGGCGCAAGAGCGCTTCAAGGCCGAGAATCCGGATTTCAAGGGCGTGGTCATCAAACGCGTGGCCGTCCCCAAGTTCGACGAGGTGCCTCGGGCCGTCCGCACCCAACGCGGGCTGCCCGCTGCTGAACTCCATGCAATCCTCACCAGCAGGTTTCCGGCCCTTGCTGTCCAGAACGTTCCGGAGGCCAGCGGCGAGAAAGTCGCGGCCCTCGGTCCGGAGTACATCCTCGATGTGGCCGTCGCCCGGGAAGACTACCTCGCCTTCATCGGATTCCTGAAAGAGGATTCCCGACTTAGGCTGGATTTCCTGATCGAACTGACTGCGGTGGATTGGAAGGACCGCTTCGACGTGATCGTGCATCTGCAATCCATGGACAAGGGCCACAAGGTGTTTGTCCGCTGCGCATTGCCGCATGACATCCATCCGGAAATCCCCAGCCTGACTGGTCTGTACGCCGGGGCCGACTGGCATGAGCGCGAAGCTTACGATTTCTTCGGGATCCGGTTCGCGGGCCATCCCGATCCCAGGCGCCTGTTCCTGGACGACGATTTTCCCGGCCATCCCCTGCGCAAGGATTTCGAGGACCCCACCCGTGTGGTCAAGAGGCCTTACTGATGAGCGACATGGTGGAATCCGCAGACAGCCGCAGCCAGGGGTACGCGCTTCCTCCGGGATTCTCCCTGCGGGACACCCACACGGATGGCAGTCAGGAATACTTTCTCAACATGGGGCCCCAGCATCCCAGCACCCATGGCGTGCTTAAGCTGGTTGTGCGCCTGGACGGCGAGACCGTGATTGAAGTGGTGCCGCACCTGGGTTTCATCCACCGCGCCATCGAGAAGATGGGGGAGAACGAGACCTTTGTGCAATATATCCATCTGACCGACCGGATGGACTACCTGAGCAGCCACATCAACAACCTATGCGTGTGCCTCGCCATTGAAAAGGCGATGGGCATCGGCGTGCCTGAGCGCGGAGAATATATCCGCGTGATGGTGTCTGAATTGCAGCGCATCCAATCCCACCTGCTCTGGTGGGGGGCCTTCGGCATGGACATGGGGGCGGTGAGCGCCTTTCTCTACGGCTTCAAGGAGAGGGAAAAGATCACGGCCCTGTTCGAGGAGCTTTGCGGGGCCCGCCTGACCATGAACTACTTCCGACCGGGGGGCTCCAACGCGGACATCCCGGCGGATTTCCTCGCCCGCGTCAAGGACGTCCTCGAGGATCTCAAATTCTCCCTGGATGAATTCGAAGTGCTGTTGACCAAGAACCCCATCATCCGGGAGCGGACCCTGGGCGTGGGAGCCTTGTCCCGGGAGCGGGCCATTAGCTACGGCTGTTCCGGCCCCGTGGGAAGGGCATCGGGATTGGACTTCGACGTCCGTAAGCACGATACCTATTCCATCTATGACCGCTTCAAGTTCGACGTGCCGCTCGGAAGGAACGGCGATTGTTACGACCGGTACATGGTGCGCATGCAGGAGATGCGGGAATCGGCCCGCATTCTGGAGCAGGCCATGGAAAGCTTTCCTGGCGGCCAGTACCGCGCCAAGGAAAAACCCAACTACAAGGTACCCGCGGGAAGCTATTACGCCAATGTCGAGACCGCCCGGGGCCTGTTCGCCACCTATATGGTTTCGGACAACTCTTTCAAGCCTTACCGCATCAAGAGCCGTTCACCCAACCTTTCCAATCTTTCGGCCATTAACGAGATGGCCAAGGGCGGGAAGATCGCGGACCTGGTCGCAATCCTCTCCACCCTCGATCTCATCATTCCGGACATCGACCGATGAGGGAGTATACGGTGAACCATCCCGTTGGGGATTGGATCCGGGAGATGCTACCGGCTCCTTGGTCCGCCATCGCCAATGGCGCTTTGGCGGTTGCCTTGATGTGTGGCCTTGTGACCGTGGTAGCCATCGGCCTCATCTGGCTGGAACGCAAGGTATGCGCTCATTTCCAGGCGCGCTTGGGTCCTACGCGCGTAGGTCCCTTCGGTCTGCTCCAACCTATCGCCGACGCCATCAAACTGCTCATGAAGGAGAACATCCGTCCCCGCACCGTGGATCGCCTGGCCTATTTTCTGGCTCCACTGCTGCCCATCACGGGATCCTTCCTGGTGCTGGCGGTGATGCCTTTCGACCATAACATCCAAGTGATGGATCTCTCCGCCGGAGTCGTCTACGTGGTGGCGGTATCCGGTCTGGGAATTCTCGGCATCCTGATCGGCGGCTGGGGATCCAACAACAAATACTCCATGCTGGGGGCCATGCGCTCCGGCGCTCAATTGTTCTCCTACGAGCTGTCCATGGTGCTTTGTATGCTACTGATCGTGATGGCCAGCGGCACGGCCTCGCTCAGGGAAATCGTGCTTTCCCAGCAAGGTACGGTGCTGGATTGGTGGATAATCAAGATGCCCGGGGTGGGACTCCTTGCCTTTCTACTCTTCATGATTTCCTCCACGGCCGAACTTAATCGCGGTCCCCTGGATCTTTCGGAAGCCGAATCCGAACTCACCGGCGGATTCCATACGGAGTACAGCGGCATTTCCTTCTCCATGTTCTTTCTGGCGGAGTTCGTGAATATGTTCGCTGCCGCCGGCCTGGGCGCCACCTTCTTCCTGGGCGGGTTCCTAGCGCCGCAGTTCGGTATCGGTCCCTTGGATGCTGTGCTGGGGACCGTTCCCGGCGTCATCTGGTTCTTCGGCAAGGTGTTGGCGCTCATTTTCCTGTACATGTGGTTCCGCTGGACCTTTCCCCGCCTGCGCATCGATCATCTGCTGTCCCTGGAATGGAAGTTTCTGCTTCCCGTCTCCATGGCCAACCTGCTACTGGGCGCCACCCTCATCACCTTCAAATTCGTGATTCCCTAGGACGGAGCGGTCATGTCAGAAAAAAAACCATCCGCCGCCGATAATTTGGAACCGGGCAAACCGGCGCCGCAACAACCCGCAGAATCTGCCGTGGCCAAGTCTCCCGACGCGCCCTTGGCGAAACCGGCCGAATCCGCTGCGAAGGCGCCGCCTCCGGCCCCTCTGAACCTCGTGGAACCGACCCTCGGTAAATCCGTACAGGCGGCCGATGAAAAACCCAGCTTGCGCCGCTTCCTGGGCGACACCTGGAGCCTGGTCAAAGGTATGAACGTCACTTTCCGCTATATCCGCAAGCCCAGCCGGACGGTCACGCGCGAATATCCGGAAAACCGGAATACCTTGAAGTTCCCGGAACGCTTCCGCGGACAGGTGGTGATGCCGCACGATGAGCAGGAGGACCATACCTGCACCGCCTGCACCTTGTGCGAAAAGGCATGCCCCAACGGCAGCATTTCCATCCTCACCACCAAGAACATCGCGAGCAAGCGGGTCCTGGGTGCATTCGTTTACCGGCTTTCCTCCTGCACCCTCTGTAATCTGTGCATCGAAGCGTGCCCGTTCGATGCCATCCGCATGGGCCATGGCTTCGAGATGGCGACCTATTCGCGTGAACCGTTGGACATCATCCTAAACAGGACGGAAGGGCGTTAGTGCGGGATTTTTTCTTCTACGCCCTTTGCGCCGCCCTGTTGGGACTGGCCGGCTTTACCGTATTGGGGCGCAACCTCTTTCGCTCCGCCTTGTCCCTGCTCGGGGTGCTGCTCTGCACGGCAATTCTGTTCTTGCTCCTAAACGCGGAAATGGTCGCTCTGGTCCAGGTCATGGTTTACATCGGCGGCATCATGATTTTCGTCCTATACGCGGTACTGCTGACTTCGGATTTGGGGGGAAGGATGGCTTCTCCTTCCCCCTTGAAGATCATCATCGCGATTGCGGTCGCCTCGCTCTCCTTCGGTTGCCTGGCGTTATTGGCCACCAAGGCCGTTTCGGCCGGGACGAACCCGGATGGCGCCCCTATCGCCTCGATTGCGACCCTGGGACTCCGCCTGCTCGATCCCAAGGGATTCCTGATTCCCTTCGAATTGATTTCCGTACTTCTCCTCTCCGCCATGGTCGGTGCCATCGCCATCGCCCGCGAAGGCGAAGGAAAACGCCGGGAAATCAAAGGCAAGGGCAAAGTCGAATGAACCTGACCTCCTGCCTGCTTCTTTCGGCGGCCCTGTTCGCCATCGGGGCCTACGGCCTGATGACGCGCCGGAACATGATCGCCGCCCTCATGTCCCTGGAATTGATGGTGAACGCGGCCCTGATCAACTTCGTGGCCTTCGCTCGCTTCGGCGGGCCGCATCGATTGCCCGGTGATCCGGAGGCAGGCAGCCTCTTTGCATTGTTCGCGGTGGGAGTGACCGCCGCCGAAATGGCCCTGGCCCTGGCCATCGTTATTGCGGTCCATCGCCAACGCAGGCATCTGGACGTCAGGGCATTGGACGGGTTGCATGGCTGAGGTCCACGGTTTGTCCGGGTACGTTGCCACGGCCTCGTACGTCGTGCTGTTGCTGCCGTTCTTTTCCTTCCTGATCAACGGACTGTGGCTTGGTCGCAGGCACCCTCGGGCTTCGGCCTGGACCGCCACCATTCTCATGGCTGCTACATTCGTATCGGCCGCCATTGTGGCGCTTGGCTATCAGGACCAAGTGATCGCGCATCCGGATCTTTTCCCGCAGCGGGCCGCGGTCTCCTGGGAACATACTTGGATGACCTTCGCCCTGGAATCCGGAACGGAGTTGGCCGCCAGGTTCGGGTTCCATCTGGATCCTATTTCCGTCATGATGGTTTTGGTCATCACCTTCATTTCCTTTCTGGTTAATGTCTATTCCATTGGATACATGAAAGAGGATCCGGGGGCCGGCCGGTTTTTTCCTCTGCTGTCCTTTTTCAGTTTCACCATGCTTGGGCTGGTGGTTTCCGGCAACCTGGCGCAGACTTTTTTTTTCTGGGAACTGGTGGGGGCGGCTTCGTACCTGTTGATCGGGTTCTGGTATTCCAAGCCCTCGGCGGTGGCGGCGAGCAAGAAGGCTTTCATTCTGACGCGCCTGGCCGATGCCTTTTTCCTGATGGGATTATTGGCCGTGGGAGCCGCCGCAGGAAGTTTCGATTTCGCCCGGCTCAACTCGCCGGAAGTGGCCGCTGCCCTGAATCATACGGTGGGCGTGGGCTTTTTCGCCTTCAACCTCCTCACGGTGGGAACGCTTTGCATCTATTTGGGTGCTTGGGGCAAGTCGGCCATGTTTCCGTTCCACGTTTGGCTCCCTGACGCCATGGAAGGCCCAACGCCGGTTTCGTCCCTGATCCATTCCGCCACCATGGTGGTCGCGGGCGTCTACCTGACCGCCCGCCTTTTCCGCTCTTTGCCGCCGCCGATCATACCCTGCAGGTGGTGGAATTCACCGGAGCCTTCACCGCCGTGTTCGCCGCCGCCATCGCCTGCACCCAGACCGATCTGAAGCGCATCCTCGCCTTTTCCACCCTATCCCAGTTGGGCTTGATGATGTTCGCCCTGGGCACGGGCGCGGCTGCCTATCCGGCTTCCATGTTCCATATCTTCACCCACGCCTTCTTCAAGTGCCTGCTGTTCCTTTCGGCGGGGGTGATCATTCATGCCATCCACAGCAATGATATCCGGGACGCCGGGGGCTTGCGCAAATCCATGCCGCGCACCTATTGGACCACCCTCATCGCCGTACTGGCCATCGCCGGCATCTTTCCCTTCTCGGGTTTCTTTTCCAAGGAGGAAATCCTCCATGCCGCCCTGGCGAGCGGTCACTACGGAGCCTTTCTGGCGGGGTTGGTCACCAGCGGCCTCACCGCCTTCTACATGTCCCGGTATTTCTTTCTGGTCTTCCATGGGTCTCGCAAGGGGGCGTCGGGACATGACGATAAACCCGGTCAGCATTCCCATCCCGTGCGCGAAGGCCTGTTGATGACCCTGCCTCTCCTTGTGCTGGCGGTTCCCAGTGCGATCATCGGTTGGCTCGGTAGGGCCTTTTTCCTCGCGCAGGTCCGGCCCTGGCCCATCGGTCAGACGGAACAGGCGGGCGCTCATCATGAGGGAGCAGTCTGGTTGCCCGTCGTAGCCACCCTCCTGGCCCTGACCGGTGTGGCCGTGAGCTGGTATTGGTACGCCAAGAAGGGGAACGGTCCGGGATTTCCCGGCCGGACTGCTCCCGTCTGGTACCGAGTCCTCTCCAACAAGTTCTACATCGATGAGCTATACCTGTTCCTGGCCAAAAGGGTGGGGGCCCGCTGGATTGCTGCTCCCACGGCCTGGGTGGAACACCGCATCGTGAACGGCGCTTTCGATTGGGCGTCGGCGGCGCTGAAAAGGCTCGCCTTCGCGCAAAGCATCTTCCATAGCGGCCAAGTGCAATTGTATATCGCCGTGGCCCTGTTGGGATTAGGCGCCTTGGCCTTTTTCGGAGGCATGGGCTTCTGATGGTGTCACCCTGGCTCCTGACCCTGACCTGGCTGCTGCCGTTGGCGTCTGCCATCATGATGATTGCGTTCCCGGCAAACAGCGATTCCGGCGTGAAACGCTTTAGCCTGGCGGCCAATCTACTCAATCTGGCTCTGGTCGTAGGCTTGACGGTCCTTTTCGTCATGGACCCGCCCCAGGCGCAGATCGGATCCAAGGAGACGGTTCTCGCCTTCGAGGCGAACTACGCCTGGTTTCCCGCGTGGCACATCCGCTACCATATCGGCGTAGACGCCATTTCCATGTCCCTGATGCTGCTCGCTGCCATCGTCGTCTTCAGCGGAACCTTGGCCAGCTGGAACGTCGCCAAACGCGCCAAGGAATTCTTCATCCTGCTGCAGGTGCTCGCTGCGGGGGTATTCGGCAGCTTCATCTCCTTCGACCTGTTCGCCTTTTTCGTATTCAACGAACTGACCCTGATTCCCACCTACCTCCTCATTGGCATGTTCGGCAGCGGCCGCAAGGAATACGCGGCCATGAAGCTGAACCTGATGCTGATGGGCGGATCGGCCCTGATCCTGCTAAGCATCCTGGGCCTTTACTTCGAATCCGGCATTCGCAGCTTCGATATCATAGAACTGTCGCGCATCCCTTTCGATGGCAGCTTTCAATTATGGGCCTTCCCGACCTTGTTCCTAGGCTTTGCGATGTTGGGGAACATGTTCCCTTTCCATATCTGGTCCCCGGACGGCCATGCCTCGGCGCCCACGGCCATCTCCATGTTACTTGCCGGCGTGCATATGAAACTCGGAAGTTACGGGTGCCTGCGTATCGCCATGTACCTGCTTCCCGAGGGGTGCCGGGTTTGGATGGGTCCGTTCATGATCCTGGCCGCAGCCGGAGTGGTATGGGGCGCCGTGGTGGCGGTCAAGCAGAAGGACCTCAAGTACCTGAACGCCTATTCCTCCGTGTCCCATTGCGGCCTGGTCTTCCTGGGTCTGGCTTTCCTCAATGCCGTCGGCCTGCGCGGGGCGGTCATGCAGATGCTGGCCCACGGGTTCATCACCGCCGCGGTCTTCTGCCTGATCGGCATGATCTACGCGCGCACCCACACGCGCATGATCCCGGAAATGTCCGGCCTGATGGCGCGTATACCTTTCCTTTCGGTTTCCTTCATCATCACCGGTTTCGCGGCCCTGGGGCTGCCCGGAATGGCCGGTTTCGCCGCTGAATTGAACATATTCCTAGGCGGCTTCTCGTCGGGGTATCCCTTAGCGGTGATATGCTCGATACTGGCCGTCTTGTCCATCATCGTCACCGCGATTTATGTTTTACGCGCGACCAACGCAATCCTGAACGGCCCCGCAAGCGCGGTTTCAGCCGGATTTTCGGACGCCACCTTGGTGGAAAAGGTGCCGCTCTTGCTGCTGCTCGCCTGCATCATCGCCATGGGGATGTTCCCCGGCCGTATCGCCGCCTTGATCGATCAGGCGCTGGTTCCCATCCTCAACAACCTGAACCGATAGGGAACGGATGAGCCTATCCCTGTTGACATCCATGCTTCCGGACCTGCTCCTGCTGGCCTTGGCCTTGGCCGTGTTGACCGCCGACATTTTCAAGGAGGACGGCGGGCCCGCCTTCCATATTGCCTGGATCGGGTTGGCGGGAATTTCCATCCTGATCGCGGCCATTCCGGTTTTTCCGGGAGACGCTTCCTTCGCGGGATATATCGCCTCTTCGGATCGGCTGGTCTGGAAACTGCTTTTCACTTTAGCCGCCCTGGGCACGGTCTTGCTTTCCCGTTCCTATTTCAGGGTCGGCGGCAATGCCCGCGGCGCCCTGTCCAAGCCCGGCGCCTATTTTGGCCTGCTCATCCTGTGCACCCAGGGGATGTACGCTCTGGTTTCCGCCACGGACTTGCTCACCTTCTATATCGGCCTGGAGCTCGCCACCCTGCCGCTCTTTGCCCTGGTGGCCTTCCAGCCCCGTGACAAGGATTCTTCGGAAGCGGGCTCCAAGTACGTATTGATGGGGGGCTTTTCCTCCGCCCTTACCTTGTTCGGGATTTCCTTTCTCTATGGGGCCACGGGATCCTTAAGTTTCGATGCCCTGGATTCCGCCGTGCGGACCGCTCCCAACGAACCGGTCCTCTGGGGGGGCGTCCTCTTCCTGCTCGGAGGGCTCGGATTCAAACTGGCCATGGCGCCCTTCCATATGTGGGCCCCGGACGTTTATCAGGGCGCGCCCACCCCGGTCATGGCCTTCCTTTCGGTCGGATCGAAAGCCGCCGCCGTCGCCGCCGCCGCCGCGCTTTTCCTGGGTCCTCTCGACGCCCTGCGCCCCGCCCTCGCAGGTTGTTTCATGGCCTTCGCCGTATTGTCCATGATCGCCGGCAACCTAGGAGCCATGCGGCAATCGCATCTGCGCCGCTTCGTGGCCTACTCCTCGGTCGCTCAGGTTGGCTATATGCTGATGGCATTTCTGGGCGATCGATCCGACGCCGTTAACGCCCTCCAGTACAACCTCGTCACCTACGGCGTGACCAGCTTCGCCCTCTATTTCATCATGGGTGTGGTGGGCAGGGAAGGACCCGAGGAATTCGCGGGGCTTCGCGGCCTAAGCCGTCGCAGTCCTGGCCTTGCGGCCTTGCTGGTGCTGGCCATGTTCTCCCTGGCGGGGATTCCGCCCTTGGCCGGGTTCCTGGGCAAGTTCATGCTTTTCTCGGCCGCGGCGGCCCAGGGGCATTATGTGCTGGTGGCCATCGCGGTCGCGAACGCGGTCGTGTCGTTTTATTACTACATGCTGGTGGTGAAGCAGGCCTATATCGCCGAAGAAGCTGCGGGTTCCGCCATCGTCCTGGACATCCTGCCGAAAATATCGATGTGGGTCTTGGCGGGGCTATTGCTCGCGCTGGGGCTGCTGCCCGCGGTCGCCGATTGGCTCGCGGCCCGCAACGGTTTCTAGGCTCGTCGCTATAGAGTTTGCTTCGCAAACTCCCCGCTCCTCGC
>JALYSE010000236.1 GCA_030854955.1 Fibrobacterota bacterium
CTTCCTGCCCAGTCCCTTCGAGGAAGCCGCCATCGTGACCGTGGACGGCGTAGGGGAATGGACCACCACCGCCTACGGCATGGGGCGCGGCAGCGACGTGGAGCTATGGAAGGACATCCGCTTCCCACATTCCCTGGGCCTGCTCTACTCGGCGCTGACCGCCTACCTGGGATTCACCGTCAACAATTCCGAATACAAGGTGATGGGACTGAGCGCCTACGGCAACATGGATCGGGCCGCAAACCCATACTACGGCAGGCTCAAGCGGGTGATTGAAATCAAGCCGGACGGCAGCTACCGCCTGGACATGGACTACTTCACCTTCCAGCATTCCGACCGCATGCCCGCCGAAAGCCTTTGCCGCCTTCTGGATGGTGCAGTGCGCGCGCCCGACGCGGAACTTCTGCCGCGCCACAAGGACGTGGCCGCAGCCCTGCAGATGATTACCGAGGACGTGGTGCTTTCCATGCTGAGGCATGCCCAAAAGGAAACGGGTTGCCCCAACGCGGTGCTTTCCGGAGGCGTGGCCCTCAACAGTGTGTGCAACGGCCGCATCCTCGGCAACACCGGCTTTAACCACCTTTGGATCCAGCCCAACGCCGGGGATGCGGGAAACAGCATGGGTGCGGCCCTATTCGCCCACGCCAAGGTGCTGGCGCGGCCCCGGGTCTACCGATTGGACAGCGCTTACCTGGGGCCGGAATTTTCCGACGAAGCCATCGGCCGCTTCCTCACGGAAGGGGGAATCCGCCATACCCGCTTCGGATCCCGGGAGGAATTACTTTTCGAAGCCGTGCGGCGGTTGCATGCCGGCGAAGTGGCGGGGTGGTTCCAGGGCCGCATGGAATGGGGCCCCAGGGCCCTGGGGGCGCGCAGCATTCTCGCGGATCCCGGCCGGCGGGACATGCAGGCCATCCTCAACGAAAAAGTAAAGCATCGGGAGACTTTCCGTCCCTTCGCCCCTTCGGTATGCGCCGAGGACGCGGACGAATACTTCGAATGTGACTCTCCCCTGCCCCAACCTGCCGACTACATGCTCATGGTCTATCCCATCCGGGAAAAATGGCGGGCCCGGCTTCCGGCGGTCACCCATGTAGACGGCACCGGACGGCTTCAGACCGTGCGGCGAGAGGCGAATCCGCTATATTATGATCTGATAAAGGCGTTCGGGGAACGCTCGGGGATACCCATGCTGGTGAACACGTCCTTCAACATCCGCGGAGAGCCGATTGTATGCGCGCCCGCCGACGCCTACCGTTGCATGATGGGGACCGGGATCGATTGCCTGTTCATCGGGAACTTTCTGGTAAGCCGGGAAGAAAACCCCAAGGATATCTGGGACGGCGAAGCTGTCGCCGGAGATTGACGGACCCTCAAGGCGTCGAGGAAAGGAAGCATGGCCAAAAATCGAAGTCTCATCTCGGACATTTGGGGATTCCTCAAAGAAAGCAAAGCCTGGTGGCTCACCCCCATCGTGATCATGCTGCTGCTGATGGGGCTGCTCATCGTGGCCGGACAATCGGGCGTCATCGCCCCGTTCATCTACGCGCTTTTCTGACATTGCTGATGAACTCGTGCCATTCGGCGTTGTCCAATAGCATCGGTCGCGCTCCAGGACGAAAACAGCCGTCAGAAACGAGGGCAGAGGGTAACGCCGGAGATTCCCCATGAGAATCTCCAGAGCCCGTCCGCCTCAAATTATGAGGTTCGCGACTGCCTGGAATGCCAGGGCCGGTACGGAGTCGTAGTATTCCAGCGACTTGTGTAGGTAGGTGGGAAAGGTGGCTGCCAGAAAGGCATGGAAGGCCGCCTAGTTCGCCAAGGCAATGAGGAATTACGGCTCGAAGAGGGAGCGCATGCGGATCTCGAGCGCCCCTGGATCGCCGTTCACCCGGGGGTGTCTAGCTCAAGTGACCCCCGGATTCCGCCTGGATCCAAAAAATCCAGACAGGAGGCGCAGCTCAGCCAGTTCCCGTTCTTGACTTTCCCCCACCGTAGAATCCCATGGCACCGGCCATCCAGGCGGGGAGGGCATGGGAGGCAGGGCCGGATGCACCATCAGCTCAAAGGCCGTTTCCGGCCTCCGGATCACCTCTTCCAGCCCATGCCAGTTGCCTTCCAGGGTGAAACGGGTGCTGGTTAGGAAACCCAGAAAGCACGGCGCATTTCCGCCGAGGCGCATCCGGGCGAGGGACTGAAGTGCCAAGCCGAAGGGGAACCGGTAAAAAACCGATCGTCGCAGGGACTCGTATGGGATGCGAAGGCGGGGAACTCCGTATTCCTTTTGGAGGGAACGGGCCGCCAGCCATAATCCCGGCATCAGATGGAGATGCTGATGGCTGATCCCGGAGGGACAACACAAGTTGGTGCACCTTCCAGAGAGTGGAAATCCCTGACCTCAAGAACGACCCCGGGCGGGCTTTTCCCAGCACCTTCCGTGATCATGACCGCGTCGAGATCGATGCCCAGGGCGGACCGCATCGGAAATTCCCCGGCCAATCCGGCCAGAACGCCTCCGTAACCGCATCCCACGTCCAGGACATTTTTTCCGGAGGGATCGAATCCGTGTTTCCGCAACAAGGGGATCAATCCCTTTTGGCAGATCTCTTTTTCGTAGGCGTGGAAGTTCTTGATCACGATGCTACCGGTGGAAACGTAGAATGGTCGAAGGGTTGAATGTGGCCAGGCTTTCGGTTTCGCCGCGGAACCCCAGCCCATGTGCGAACTCCAGGTAATCGGACACGGACCGGGCGCCATTTATGGTGCCGGAACTGACCGTGCGCCGGAGCAGCCGCACCATAATCCATTCCTCAACCACGGCCCGGAAACCGGAAATGCCTTCGGCCCGGTCCATGGTCTTCACGACCACGACGCTTTCATCGCCGGGTGCCAGGCGCCCAAATGCCCATTCGAGCATCCTTTTCTGCGCTTCCCAGGGCATCAGATAAAGTACGTCCAGAAAGACAATGTTTCCGAACCGTTTCGGCAGCCGATTCAATGCGGGTGCATCCCCTATCAGGAATTCCGGATGCGCGGGACTTTCAGGCGTAACACTCCCTTTCGCCAATGAGATCTTCTTGTCATCGATATCGGTTCCAAAATACCGCAATCCGGGCTTCGAGTCTGCCAGATGCCAGGCCAGATGCCCGAACCCGCAGCCGACATCGAGGATGCTTTCCGCCCCGGTCAGGTGCCTATTCAGTTTCGCGTAGGGGCAGAGCCTGAGTCGGCCCCGCATGTGCCAGCGCTGGAATGAGGATGCATGCGGATAGCGGAGCAGGATCCTTTCCGTCACGGCCCCCTCCTGCATAAGATCAGGATCGGGCCGTTTTTTCCAACGATGACGCCGGGGCGCGTGCTGGGGCCGGCAGCGAACCGCCCTTACCCCAGTCCGACAGTCCCTGTCCGCAAGCCGAAAGTACCACGTCGCAGATGGCATGGATATCATCATCCGTGAGGCCAAGATGAATCGGTAAAGTCAGTTCCCTGGCTTCGAACCACTCCACCCCATGCAGGGTATCATCTTTACGGCCCACCTTGAGGCATTCGGCGTACATGGGATACCTGTCATTACGCTTGTAATGCATTCCCGGAAAGATTTCCTTTTCCACCAGGGCCCGGTAAACCTCCGCCTTCCTTTCGAAAAACAGAGGGAAAAAATGGTAGGAGCTGTAGTCCACGCTGGCATAGGCGGGAAGCGAAACCCCCGGGGCGTCTCCCAGCCTGCCGCGGTAGATGGAAGCGATTGCCGCGCGTCGGCGGTTGGCTTCCTCCACATGGCGCAATTGCACGACACCGATGGCGGACGCGATGTCGTTTAGATGATATTTGTATCCCACCTCTCCCACATTGTAATCCCATTTGTACTGATACACCTTTTCGGTACCCGCTGCCTGGAAACGGGAAATGGTGTCCTGGTCGATACCGAGCCACCGCAGTTTCTTGAGTCGGTCCCGCACCATCGTATTGGTGGTGGAGATGGCGCCGCCATCACCGACCGGGAGGTTTTTCACGGCCTGGAAGCTCCATGCACATAGATTGTCGGTATCGCCGATGCGGCGCCCGTCCGGGTACCGGCCTCCGAAGGCATGAGCGCAATCCTCGATCACCGGAATGCCGATCGGGCCGGCCATGGCGTTGATGCGATCCATGTCGCATGGATAGCCCCCCAGATGTACTACCAGGATCGCGGCGATGGGATGGTTTGCCAACGCCGTCTCTACTGATTCGGGATCGAGATTTCCGGTCAGGGGATCGACATCGCAAAAAACAGGCGTCAGGCCCTCATAAAGAATGGCGTGATTGGTGCTGACGAAGGTGAGAGGGGTGGTGAGGACCCTGGACCCTTTCGGTAAATCCAAGACCTTGAAGGCCAGATGAAGGGCGGAGGTGCAGGAATTCAGGGCCAGGAAATGGGTGCGCGGGCCAATGAACGCCGACAAACCTCGCTCGAATTCGGCCGTTTTCGGACCCAGGCCGATCCAACCGCTTTCCAGGATGCCCCTGAGTTCGGCGAGAATCTCCTCGGTCGGCAGGACGGCTTTGAACAATTGGTGCATGGGGCCCCTCCGTTCCCCTATTCTATAATGGAACCATTCCGGGAGGCAATCCCGCGTTGAAACCTTGTGATTTTTGCGGCATCCATGATAGAATGGGGCCATGGCCGACGCGATTACGGTGATCATTCTCAATTGGAACGGGAAGAAGTTCCTGCCCGAATGCCTGGAAGGGGTCCGGAAACAGACATATCAGGGCCTTTCCGTTACCGTAGTCGATAATGCATCCTCGGACGGGTCCGTGGAATTCCTGCGCGCAAGCTACCCCGAAGTGCGCGTGGTGATCAACGATAGGAACCTCGGCTTCGCAGGGGGCAACAATGCCGGAATCCGAGATTGCAATACGCCCTACCTGGTCATCCTCAATAACGATACCGATCTGCTTCCCGAATGCATCACCGAACTCAAGAAGGTCATGGACAAGGATGAACGCATCGGCGCCTGCGCTTCGCGCATCATGCTAAAATTCGAGGAAGACAGGCTGGACGCGGCGGGAATTTCCGTTTGCGCCGATGGCCTGGCCCTGGGCAGGGGTCGCATGGAACCCTCTGGAAACTACCAACAAGAGGAGGAAGTGTTCTTTGCCAGCGATTGCTGCACCCTTTACCGGAAATCCATGCTCGACGAAATCGGGCATTATGATGAGGACTTTTTCGCGTACGCGGACGAAACCGATCTCGGCTGGCGGGCCCGCGCGCGAAGATGGAAATGCATTTACGTACCCACCGCCGTGGTCAATCACCACCACTCGGGAAGCAGCGGAAGCGTAAACCCCTTCAAAGTCTACCTGGTGGAACGGAACCGCATTTGCGTAGCCGTCAAGAATTTCCCCGTTCCGCTCCTGATCTACGGTATCCCCTACACTTTGCGGCGGTATTTCTGGCAAGGTTATGGAGCGTTGTTCAAGAAAGGCCGCGCAGGCGAATTCACGGGGGAATTCTCCAGCTTCCAATTGGCCCTGGTGCTCGTCAATGCCTATTGGGGCGCCTTGATGCTGCTGCCCCGAATGCTCGCCAAACGCAGGCAAATCCGCTCCGCATGCGACATCCCAGATTCAGAATACTTCCGGCTTCTGCGCGACTACGGCATCACCGCCAAGGACGTAGCCTTGCGGGATTGAATCCGCTTATTTTTTCCGGCAGCGGAGCAGGATCATGTTCACGGGCCCGCCGCTCTCCCCCGACTCAAGGATGTCGAAACCTTCCCTCGGGAGAATCCCGGCATAGTCATGGATGAACGTGTACCCGTTCAGGTTCACCGATTCCCTTTTCTTGATCCCCTTCCAGAAGGTTTCCTCCACCAACAGGATTTCGGAGCCGCACACCCGGGCCATTTCAGCCAAGGCGCCGGCAAGCGCATGGGGAGGCACGTGCATCAGGACGCCGTGGGTGAAGACCAAGTTGAACCGTTCGCCCCGAAAAGGCAAAGCCTGCAAATCGCCTTGGGCCAGCCCGCAAGCGGCAGACAGTTCCCGCCTCCCTTTCAAAAGCATCTTTTCGCTGATATCCAACCCCCAGAAAACCGGCCTGCCTTCCAGGTTCCGCGTCAGGTAATCGAGATTGCGGCCAAAGCCGCAACCGATTTCTAATGCCCTGGTGCATTTTGACGAGCGGATTTTTTCCAACAGCCACCTCTGACCGCCATGGATCTCCCTTTGGATTTTCTTTTCGTGAAAGCGCGCGCCCCAGCCACCCCAGAATTTCTTCGGATCATATCCTCCGCCTAGGTATTTCCAAGTTCCATTCCGCGCTTGGCTTATTAAGGGCAGCAATCCAAGTCGGAAGAGCACCGTTTTGAGGACGCTCATGGTCTCTGCCGGCCGGAAGTGGAGGTACGGAATATGCAATGGTTCAGCCTCAAAAAACACCATCCCCACCCGGGCATGGCGACCGCGGGTCGTAAAGGACCCATTATCCGACAATATCGATAGCGCTTCAAGCCGGAACGCCGGATCGACGGGGATTCGCGCCGTTTTTTGCGTTCATCGAAACCTAGTGCTATAATCAAGACATACCGACTGCGTTCGCAGCCCGGCCAATTACGGATGTTCCCGTGGATCGAATCGCCGTCATCATTCCAGCCAAAAACGAAGCCGGAAATATTTCCCGGGTTATCAAAGGCGTACGCTCCCACCTTCCGGAAGC
This sequence comes from Fibrobacterota bacterium, assembly GCA_030854955.1. GTDB lineage: Bacteria > Fibrobacterota > Fibrobacteria > UBA11236 > UBA11236 > Chersky-265. The sequence goes on from JALYSE010000236.1 coordinate 6,701, forward strand.
CGACATCATCGTCGTAGACGACAATTCAGACGATGCCACGGTCGAGGAAATACTCCTTTGCGAAGGTGCTACCCTGCTCCATTCGCCGGTTTCGGTCGGGATCGGCGGGGCCGTGCAATTGGGAGTCCGTTACGCCCTGGAAAAAGGCTGCTCCATTTTCATCCGCATGGACGGCGACGGCCAGCATCGCGCAGCCAGCCTGGAATCCCTCCTCCGCGTGGGGGGCCCGGGAATCCTGGTGCAGGGATCGCGCACGGGCGCCCACTTCAACGATTCGAGCAACTGGGTCCGCCACCTCGGCTCCCGATACTTCCAGATGCTTTTCAGGGTCTTCACGAAACGGCCCGTCGACGATCCCACCTCCGGGCTCATGTGCTTCGATCGGACCATCGCCGAGAAGTTCTCGCGGTCCTATCCCACCGATTATCCCGAGATCGAATCCCTCGTCCTCTTGCTCCGGGCCGGCCACCGCGTGATCTCCTCGGAGGTGCCCATGCAGGCCAGGCAGTCGGGGTCCTCCAGCATCGGGCGGTGGAAATCCATGGTGTACGTGTTCTCCGTGAGCATGGCCTTCCTG
>JALYSE010000237.1:0-2806 GCA_030854955.1 Fibrobacterota bacterium
GGTCCGGAGGTCCCCAAGTAAGAACCTCAACGCTATTGGGAAAGAAGGCAGAAATAGAGGATATCGGATCGCCCGGATCCGCTACTCGCGTCTGAAAGCTATCGATATTCAGGTTTCCGAGCTTATCCCAGGCGGTTTCCAAGTCCTTGGACGGGCATTTCGAGCGCCACAGTCCGGGATAGGAATCCGCCCTTTCCATAAAGTCGCCACGTCGGAAGTATTCGAGTTCGCCGTTACCTTTGACGGTAAAGGTCACCTGTTCGCTTGTCACCCCCCTCGAAATCGGATATCCCGATAAGGATTTGTATTCGATCGTGGCTTGATCCTTTTCCGTTTGGGATCCGGAAAAAAATGCTTCGGACATTTTCTTGAAATTCATGCTTTTGCCCTTTCCTGCACTATCCACTCTTCATCCTTGCCCCCATTGTTTTTGTAAAGGGAGCGGGCCAGCACAAGGAGGGTGGAGTAGTGCCTTTTTTTGATTTTACTGATTTCAACTTCATCCGCCCCGGTGCCCATCAAGGTGGTGTCATCCAACCCGTTTACCGCACCATCGCCATTGATCAAAGTATCGACTGCTCCACCTTCATACTCATCGGGTAGCCCGATCAAGTGGCCGACTTCATGCGCGGCCATCGCGAGTCGAGGCTCGTCATAAAACATCAATCCGGCATTCGATCGGAGGGAGCCGGGTGAAAGACAGATGACGTCTTGCGAATACAGATCCACCTTTTCCATTTTGAAATCCAGTTCCACTTCATAATTGCAGCATACTTTGTCTTTTGGCGCCTGACATGCTTTTCGCTTCAAGGTATGGATTCCGGACCATCGCTTCTTAGAATCGTTCATCCAGGCGGTCCGTTTCGATTGGTATGATTCAAAATCGTAGTCTTGGACGGGTTCCGGCCAAATGGCTGATGTGGACTCCACCCAATGCATTACGTTCCCGGTTTTGGTCAAGGGAAGCGTTCCGAAATCCGGACCATCGAGCTTAGCGGACTTCGGGATTGCCTTCCATACCTTTCCATCCCAATATTCATTGGGCCACATTTCCCCTTTTTTGCACCTGGCCCATCGGTGGTTTTCCCAAGGAAAGTCTCCGCCGAAACCCGTAATCTTGGCCTTGGTCAAATCGACATAGGTGGCGCCCCATGTTTTCATGACCCGTTTTTTCGCGATGACCTTATGAGCATTACCCTCAATCAATTGATCGAACTTCGCACGAACACTGTACTTGCCCCAAGTAAAGTGCTTATCGTATGTTTCCGCCTTCGCGGAAACGATCTTCTTGATCTTCAGGTTCTTTTTCGAATCGTAACGCTTTCCGGCGTGCTCGATATCGACGTAAATCTCACTATAATCGAGAGGCTTCCCGGCTTTGCCCACGGCGAAATCCACATTCTTGACTTTCCAGGCCAACTCCAATTTACCACCCTTGACCTGAGTTTTTGCCTCTTCGCAAACCTGCCCTTCCGTCGCGAGCTTTATGCTGACTTCTGTTCCATCGGGAAGGTTAGATTCGGCCACAAGCTTGGCGATGTCACCGCAAAGGGCCTCGTCCACATCCCATTGGATATTTTCTAAGGGTTCGGTGGGCGTCTTGCTCGGCTGGTTGGGCCGCTCCAAAATTAATTTGTCATAGAAAAAACACCCGAACCCCGGCGTCCGCCGATCTCCCTTACGGGCGACCTGTTTCTTACAAGGCCCAATATCACCTTTGACGCAGGGGTAGGTGATGGGGAAATTCTTGTTCGACTTCAGGAGAAACACGCCCACACGCCGATTCGCCTCGCATGCTCCCGTGTTCTTTTCGGCGAGGTTGAATTCACTACATCCGGCGAAGAGATTGCCGTTGACGTTGTCAAAATCCTTTTTCTTGAAGCCGACTGGGTTGTACTTGTCCATAAATGCTTGAAATAAGGCTTTTCGCGTGGCCACATCGGAGCTGCCGCTTTGGGTCATTCCCTGTTTCGCCTGAAAAGACTTCGTCGCCTCCTTCGTATTGGGGCCATCCTGGCCGTCCACGGAACCAGGATCGTAACCCAGATGCAGGAGGTATTCTTGGATTGCCGCCAAGCCCCACTTTTCCTTACCTGAGATCTCCTCCCAGGCACTCGGTTCCTTCAAGAGAAAGGCCAAAATGGATTGAGCGCGACTCTCCGATAAGGCCTTATTAGGCTCTTCTTTGCCTACCGCATCCGCGTGTCCAAATAGCGCGAGCTTCCCGTCTGGGGTCTTCTTTTGCCATTCTTGAATACTGGCGACTAGGGTTTTGAGTTCGGCCGCATGTCTGGGGTGCAGAAAGCTGCTCCCGATTGCGAAATTGATATCGGGAAGGATATGTGATTCGACTAAGCGTTCCGCCATCTCATCGACCAGCTTTGGGGCCTTCGAACCATCCAGAGGCTCGGCCTGGGAATGCTTGGCCAAGAAATAATATTCGACCTTTTCAAGCCGGTTGCCGTCCTCGTCCATGAACGAGGGGATGTAGATCGGCAATTTGCAAGACGCCTTCCCTTCCTTGGCTACTCCATCACCTTGGGAAATCCGCTCCGGCCCTTTGGGCGTATTCGCGAACAATTCGAAGGAAACCTTGGTCTTGTGGGAGTTTTCTTCGGGTAGTTCCAGCTCCACCGAAATTTCGGCCTCTTCATTGAACCCTACTTTTTGGGACTCCCACTTGGGATTACGAAGGACTACGGAAAGCTTTTTCTTTTCGGGCTCCGGGGCGGCCTCCGGGGGGGGCATATCTATGGGTTCCAAGGTTTCGATGGGGGCAATGCGGCGACCGGCGCCACCAGTTTTG
>JALYSE010000237.1:2816-7266 GCA_030854955.1 Fibrobacterota bacterium
GATTTCGTCTTGGGACCTGGATTTAGTGGTGCCTGGGGATTGGAAGGGGTCTAAATTCATGTCACTGCGGTCCCTGGGCTGAAGTAAGAATGTCTGGAAGGCGCGAATGGAAAAGTAGTATCGCACGCGTAATTTGGTATTCTTTTCACACACTCCCGCTCACAAAGAGTCTATTCAACCGTAGACCACACTGACCGCATTTCGGGCAAAGCAGGATATTCACTCCCGTGCATTTCAAGATCACATCCGCCACCGATGGCTTTGCCTTTTCTTCATCCACCGAGTTTTCCTTTTCCCGGTATATCAGCGGGCTTCACACTTTCGAATTGGATTACCTGGTCCCCGAAAGGGAATCGTGCCCACCCCCGCGTACCGTTTGGCCGGTTCGTTGACCCTCTATCCCCGTCCGGTCATCAATTCCTTCCAACCTGCATTCGGCTTGGCGGGCGATAAGGTCGCCTTGCTGGGAGCTCATTACATGGATGGCGGAGCAGCGCCGCAAGTGGAATTCGGCGGGGTGCCCGCCACCGTCGTAAGCGCCGCAGTGGATCGGATCGAGGTGACCGTTCCCGCCGGAAACGGGCGCGTTCCAGTTGTCGTGAAGCGGCCGCTCGTCGGCGGATTCGCGCTTTCGCTGCCCGCCGACTTCAAGTACCGGCCCCTCCTGACCGCTTTCGCGCCGCCATACGCCCTGAGGGGAGGCCTGCTGACGATCACGGGGCAGAATTTCGATCCCAATGGCGACAATGATGTCTATATCGGCGGAGCCCAGACGCAGGTGATTTCCGTGTCGGCCACAACCTTGGTGGTGAGGGTGAATCCGGCTTCCTTCGGTTCCGGCATCCAGGTCTTCTCGATGCGCGCCCCGTCGGAGCTGGTTGCGGGTATGTTCCCGCGGCCAAGGACGAATTGTCCCTCGCGCCTTTGCCGGGCCCAAGGTATATTGCGGATATGCCCCCTTCATCCCATTCGGGCCAGCCGGCCCGGACGAAACTTCGGCTGCCGAGATGGACGCTGGTCGTGGTTATAGGATTTGCCGTCGCGCTGTTCGCCGCTTTCCAGAAGCCGTTCTGGCACATCCCCTATCACCACTCCTACTCGAGGGGCGAAACCCGTTATCTGATGATCTTATTCCACCACAACAAATTGCCGTCCTATATCGGTCGCGTCATGATTGATTCCGTGTACCCGAGCGGGCGGCGTTTCGGGAAGGCTTTTATTTTCCCGGCCTTGGGGGATTCCCTCTCCAGCAACCGCCAGACCAAGTATGCCCTTGCCAATATGCTCCTGGGCCTTGCCTCGGGGAATCCTCCCGGATCCTAAACCCCAACGGCGTGGGAGCGACACGGGAGAATGTGGAACCATTGCAAAGTCTTTTGGGCCTGCCCTTTATGGGCTATTGCCGGGGGGACTTTACGGAGGTGATGGTATTGATAGCGACGTGGACGTACTTCTGAGTGGTGGCGATATTCTGGTGCCCGAGAACCCTTTGAATGGTAAAGGCCGGCACATGGGCTTCGAAGAGATCGCTCACGTTTCCCCTTGCCCATGTATTTGCTTAAGTTCAGTGACCGTGGCTATCTCAGTACAGGACCGCAATTGATCCGCGTAGAATATACCTACGTGCAGGACACCGCTTGCTATAAGCCTTTCGTGGCCACCGGTGGGTCCGGTTGCCACTGAAGTTAAACCGGTTCAAAAACAGCGCATCGCGGCGGGAGTGGCGCAGGGATTCTTAACCTTACCGATCCAGCAGAATTGCTGGCGGGTGCAGGTTGAAATCTATTCAGTGGAGAATTTTCAGGAGGGCATTTTCCGGACATGCCCGGGAACCTGCGGAGATAATTCGCGGGCGCTCGCCACGGCCGCGAAACACAAAGCGAGGCTTTCCAGATTATCCCGCGCATGATGGGAGGGCCGACGCCCTTCCTCCAAGGCCGATAGCAGTTCCGCCATGGCCCCGTGGAATCCATCATTGAACCAGCGGCCAATAAGGTCGGGACGGGATTCGCCTTGGGCTCGAGTCAGCAGCACCTTTTGGCTGTTCAGATCCGGCCCTTCGCTAACCAGGGTCCCGAGGTCCCCTATCACCGTGCTCCTGTCCCATTGTCCATAACTTGTCGATCCGTTGAAGGACATAGTGGCGAGCGCGGCATCGAATTCGACTGTCACGGAGGCCAGCATGGGAGGTTTACATTTCTGTACTGGAGAGCGGCCCGAGGCTGCGAATACGCTTTTGGCCCGTTTGCCGCCCATAAACAAGTGAATAAAATCGAACCAGTGTATGGCAAAGTCGTAAAGAATCAAATCTGGGATTTCCTCAAAGGGCGTTCCTTGAATCCACCCGTGGTCCCAGCATACGCAAAAATCCAACGAGGAAACTGAGCCGACATGGCCAGCAAGGATGGCTTGGCTGAGATAACGGATATGTGGCGCCCAGCGTCCGTTCTGATTGACGGCGAGGATAAGGCCCCGAGATTCGGCGAGGCCGGCAAGTTCGGCCCCCTCATCGAGGTCAAGGACAAAAGGCTTTTGGCTGAGCACATGTTTCCCAGCCATCAAAGCCTCTCGAATGATGGCTGGCCTTACCTCGGGATGAGTGGTGATGTCCACCACCGCAACATCCTTCCGGTCTAGCAGTTCACGGTAATCGGTATGCACCTTGGCACCGGGAGCGTAAGCGTCCCGACGCGATTCGGCAGATTCACGCTTCTGGTCGCATAAAGCCGTCACCCGGTACCCGGCCTTGCTATAGGCGGCCAGATGCCGCTCGCTGATCCCTCCGCATCCGATGATGCCGATCGGCATATCTCCGACAACTGTGGCCGGCCGATAGTCGAGCACGGGCGCCGGAGAGTCCGGCGACTCTTGGCGCATCAGACCTAAACCGTATCCCTGATCAGTCCGGGTCATGCTTCCCCCACGAGAGGCATGGCTCGACCGACACTGGCGCTCAGGACGGCTGTGTCCACTATCCTCTGGCCAATGCGGGAGATGGCGGGGGACAGCGGCCCCAAGAAAGGCTGATTCGATTCGAGGCAATGGATAAAGTACTGAATGGGGTTTTGGTTAGGCGCGAGCAAAGCATCCACTGGCTGGTCGTAGCCCTCCGGATGCTTGCGGTCCTGGACGCGGACGCTTAGTTCCAGATCGAAGCTCGAAATCGTGCCTTCAGAACCGACCACAATGAAGCCGCATTTGGGCTGGGTCTGGTGCCTCCAGGGATCGGTAAAGGTCCCCCATCTCGTTTCGAACTTCGACAGGCCTTTAGCGTACCGGGCAATGGTGATGCTATGCTCGTCCACTTCCAGCCCTTTCGGCCTATCGGACATGGCTGTCACTTCTAAGGGGATCTGCCCATCTAGGAACCATGTGCCAAGGGTGACCCCATAACCCAGATAATCCTGCATGGACCCACCGCCTTCGGATTTGTGGTACCACCAGGTTGCGCGCTTTTCCTCCAAGGAATTTCCAAAGTCGGTTTGAACCTTGTCCGCCAGGTGATAGAGGGGTCCGCGATTGCCTCCGTGATAATGAACCTCCAAAGGCTCGCCGATGGTCCCAGCCTCGATCAACTTTTTGCACATTGCATGGCTGGGATACCACGTCATGGGCCAATTAATGGCCATGCGTCCGCCGCTCGCAGCCATGGCCGAGATCATAGCATCGGCATCTGACAGGTTGGTCGCGAAGGGTTTTTCCACCAACACATGGACGCCATACGGAGCCAACTTCTCGACCCATTCACGGTGTAGGGAGGATGTGGAGCAAAGTATGACGATATCTGGGGCTGCCTTTTCCATGCATGCCCCTAGATCGGTGAAGCAGCGATCAGGAGCAACGCCGAAGGACCGGGCCGCTCCGGACATTCTTTCGGGATGGCTGTCCAGCATTCCGCAGATCGAAGCCCTCTCATGTCCGTGCACCAACCTGAGCAGGTCTCCCATATGCATGTGGTCGAACCCGATACCAGCTACCTTCCATCCTTCCATGTTTCCCATCCTTTCAGTCTCGTTTGTCCATTTCCCGGACTCCAGCCTGAAGCTTCCGTGCCGTGCCGTCCCGATCCTTTTCCAGCCAACCGACAGCGCCTCCACCGGTGGCTTGGGCCGTCCGGCCACCGATTTCCCGAAGGGCAGAATCCTCGACCTTATGTAAAGGAGTATAGCGAGGATGTTGGGAATCAGCAAACGGATCATTGCGAGCGGCATTGTAACAGCAAATCATGGCCCACCGGGGATGCATGGATCGATTGGCATCGGAACGGTGCAAGGTATTGCAATGAAAAAACACGGTGTCGCCCGGTTCCATTTCACAATGGACCAACTCCAACCGGCTTACCGCCTCCCGCACTCGCTCCGCATCGGCCCCAGCCTGTTCGCCTGTGAGGACATGATCGAGGCGTCCCAGGTGATGGGAACCCTTGAGCAATTGCAGACAACCGTTCTCC
>JALYSE010000238.1 GCA_030854955.1 Fibrobacterota bacterium
TCAATTGACCATTCGCATCCACAAGGCCACCCGTGCCAAAAAGGATGGCGCCATTCGATCCTCCGGTTCCATTTTGACCGCTACTAAGGATAATGTTTCCGCCGGTCTGGCCCGCGGCACCTTGCTGGGCGCTCAAGATGATGGGCAGTCCCGAGCCGGTTTCGGCAACCCCGCCGCGTACCACGAAATTGCCGGGAGGCGTCGAATCTCCGATGCCGAACCTCTGGGAGAAATAGGCGACGTTCGTCTTGTTAGTCGGATCGATGAAGGTCTTTACGTTGTTACCCTCTCGCAGCTCCAGATAGCGGGTCCCCGTGGCTTCGATGGTCCCCACCGCCGTGGCATAAGAATTGTTGTTGGTCCATCGGCCGGCAATCAGGGTTGCCGACGTACGGATATTACCGACCACATCCAAGGTCGCACCGGGGGTGACGGTACCAATACCCACGTTCCCCGTAGAGGTGATCCGCATCTTTTCACCCGGGCCGGCCATCGTCGTTCCTCCGGTTTGGAAGGAGAGATCGCCCGGCGTGGCGTCACCGCGCACGGTCGCCCGCTCAATGGTATTATCGTAGAAACGAATGACACCTCCGCTCCCGCTTTGCCCGCGTAGATAGAGATTCGCACGCGAATCGGAATCATTCGGCGAGTCCACCACTTCCAATTCCGCGATGGGACTTCCGGAAGCGCCCACCCTAACCATTCCGTCGAAACTCGCCCCGCTCAGATTCGCCTTTGTGGCCAATTTGGCATCCACGTTCGCATTCACCTTCGTATCAAAACCCGCTATCGAGTCGGCGACTATGAGGTCCTGCGCATTCACTGCGTAGGAAAGCACCCGTACGCTGTCCAACGTGCCCCAGAACCCATAAACGGATGGTTTCTGGGCGCCAATGTAAAGGGCGCTGGTATCCGCAGCCAGGGGACCGGTAACGCTCCTTGCATAATAGGTCTGAATACCGTCTACGAAAGTCCGCACGGCCGAACCGTCGAAGGTAGCCTGGATGTTATGCCATCCCGTATCGACCTTGCCGTCGCCCTGCCAATCGTAATCGCCGAGGACAGTCTTGAAGCGCACTCGCAGCTTCTTGTTGTGGATAGCGAGTTCATACTGATTGGGTTTGGAAATGACGGTCTGGGAATCCGTAGCTCCTTCCACTGACATGCGGACCCGGGCGGACAACGTCATCTCCTTGTACGGGTTCAAGGACTGGGAATTAATGGCTGAAGCATACCCGGTTCCGATGAAGAGGACGGCCGCATCTCCGGGTCCCTTGTTAACCTTGCTCAGACCGTCGGTGGCCATGGTAAGCGTGTTCCCCTGCCCCGAAGAATCGGGTGTGGTCTGGGGCAGTCCGCGGAAAACGTCGAAGGTGTAAAAGGCGCGCTGACCACGATCGAGGACGAGGTTGAACAGAGTTGGGCTATCGCCCGATTCGCCTTTGTCGCCCTTGATACCGTTGATGCCCTGCAAACCTTGCTGCCCCTGAATACCCGGTTCACCTTTGGCTCCGTTCGCACCGGCTGCCCCCCGCAATTCCGCCTTGAAGTTCTTGGCCAACCGGGACGCCACCGAATCCACCAAGACGGATTCGGGAAGCGCCGCCGAAGATGCGTAGTCCAGATATAGGATGGCCCCATGGGATCCATCCAAGGCTCCCACTTCCGCGTCCAATCCTCCGGAACTTTCCAGAATCAATCCCGTGTAGCTTCCATCCCTCACGCTTTTCAGGAAGGCTTCGTTGAGCGGGATGCTGACCATACTCTGGATGTTCTTGACCGCAGTCAACGCCGCCGAACCTACGGTGTCCTTGGTCCGTAGATCCGAAAGACGCGTCTGGTTCTCCAGGGAGTTGAGCGAGGAACCCAGCCATACGATGACCTTGCCGTCACGGATCACGTCCTTGACGTAGATCTCCAGGCGCGCCTTGACAAGGCCATCTCCCGCGCCATCCGCAAGGGCATGGGCGATCCATGCCTTGTAGTCGTTGCCGCGCACAAGGATCGTACGCGAGCTGCCGGTATAGACCGATGCGGCCGCATGGCCGTCCTTGTAAGGCGTGAATGGCGTTTCCAGGGATTGGGCGGTCGTTACGAAGAAGGCCATGACGGCGATGGAAGCAAAGAGGGATTTGGTGTTCATTTTTCCGGGCCGTTATTTGGGGTTTGACAATTGGGTACTGAGAGTCGACGCAAGATCGCTGGGGCCGCGCAGGTTCCATTCCGAATGCGAGATGCGGAGGTCTTCCAGTACGGAGAGCGCGCCGAGGGCGGACGGCGATCCTGAACGCGTGTGGGGTAACGCGCCCGAAACCCCCGCCGAAAGCTTAGCCGTTACGGGAGCGTATTCGAAGTCCAGGGCGAACAACAGCGACCCAGTCACCTCGTCCTTGTTGCGCAAGCTGACCAGGCGCCCCTTGGAGTCATACCCGTAGGTCTCGCTCATCTCAAGGATTAATTCGGCTTCCTCGGAATAGACTTCGCGGTATGCCCGCCCGCCCACAGCGTTATAGGCGATGACTTCCTTGCCCAAGGGCTGGAGGCCGTCCCTCACCGCCAGGACCCTCCGGGAGACCAAGCTGTCGTTCTTATAGGCGTTCTGGATAAGCCGGCTCCACACCGGCCCCTTGTCTTCCAGGGTGAACAAGGAATCTTCGCGTTTGTCCGTCCCGATCCATCTGGACCGGGACGCTTCGGTGAGCTTGCCGCCCACGTAACGGCGCGATCCGGAAAACCTCCCGTCCAGGTAGAAGAGGCTATCCAGGACCACGGGACCGTGACCGCTCACTTCCAAAGAGGCCAGACGTCCGGCGTCGTCGTATCCGAAAAGGCTGTCGATGCGCGCGCCGTCAGGAGATCGCAGCACGCTTTCCTTGAGTCGGCCCTTGTCGTCGTAGAAGAGGGATTCGACCCCCACCGGCTTTTCGTTCGGCTCCGGGACCAGAGAGGCGAAAAACTCGACCTTCTCCAAGCGGCCTTCGGCGTAGCGAAAGGCCAGGGATGCGCCCACCGCCAAAGATGTGTCGCTTCGTGATTTGATGCGCGCTACGCGGTCCAGAGACTGAGCGGCCAAAACCGTTACGGTCCAGGTTCGGTCCTCCTTGATGACGCCTTTGGACACCACCTGCAGGCGCAGGACCAGGGTCTTGCCGGCCAGGGAATCGGCGATGGGAATGCGCACCAAGGGGCCCTCGTCCTCGATTAAGGTGGCGTCGCCCAGCTTGAGGTACCAACGGTAGATGGAACCGCTGAATGAATCGAGTGGGAGCTCAAAGTCCTTTCCCGCCACGGCCTGGGTGAAATGGGTCGTCAGTTTGGAGGGAAGCAGCGTCCCTTGGCCCAACTCCCGCTTGACCTGGTCCGCGACGGCGGTATCCCACACGGGATCGAGCGTCACGTCCAGGTCGCATGCGAGCTTCCCTTCGGACGCGCCCGAACCGATTTCCTTGGCGGAGGAGAACAGCTTGAAAGTGAGCTTATAGTCCTGGCCCTGGGCCGCGGAAATGGCCGCCGAGGACACTCCCGTTTTCAGGTTCACGGAAAACGTTTGGGGTTTTCCATCCCCCATGGCGATGTCCACGAACAGGCTGTCGAGCGGAAGGCTGTCCCGGACCGAATCGATGCGGAACTGCACCGCGAATCCCGAAGAGCAGGGCCCGGCCACCTTGGATCCGGAACCGCAACCCAGGAGAAGAAGCAAGGAAATGACGGAAAGGAACGCGGGACCGTGACCATTCATGGCAGTTCCGTCTTCAGTTCTTGGGAGTGATGACTTTGACATCGACCGGCTCCCGGGGTTGTACGGTCACTTCCTGCATGGAACTCTGGTACCACAGATAACCCCCAGCGGCGAGCAACATGCCGCCTCCGGCCAGCCCGGACCAGAGCAGGAGATGGCTTTTGGGGGCAGCCTTGGGTTCAGGATCCGCGGCCTTGCCCTTGCGTCCGGGAAGGCTGCGGGAGACATCCACTCCAAAGGCGTTCTGGCGGACAATGAACTCCTCACGCACCTTGTCGAATATCCGGTCCACCTCATCGCTCACGTACATGTCCACGAGCTTGGCGGAAGGAAGCAGTTCCAACAGGCGGAACATGTAGTACTTGCCCTTTTCGCGAGTGGCCGGATTCGCGGAATACACCACGGCCAAGTGCTTGGCGATGAAGATGCTGTCGGATTGGCTATAGGTCTTGTTCCGTTGCACGAAGGATTCGATGACGGTCACAACGGGATCGAAATCGCCGTTGTTGTACAAATCGTGGGTCCGGGCCTGGTCCAGGCTCTCGGGGATTCCATTTTCGGGTTGCGCCGGTGCGGGGACCGTGGACCGATCGGGTGCCGACGCGCCGTGGACAGGGATGGACGCGGCCATCAGGCCGGCCAGAATCAAAAACCGAAATATTTTTACCATGTACGTCACTTGTCCGGTTGTAAGACTCATTCAAAAGGCGCGATAGCGGCAAAAGATAAGTAATATGCGACATTCCACCCGCTTTCAAACCAAGACGGCCACTCCATACGGACATCCCGGATTCTCTATTTCCTCAAAGCCATGGGCCGGTCCCTGGTCCTGGCGTACCCCTGCTTTACCCATGCCAAGCCTGCCCAGAGCAAACCCTTGAAGGATCTGACCCAATAGGCCCAATACGTCAGGGAAGCGCTTGTTTTCGAAGTCGGAACAGCCGCTCCCCCGGACTGGATTCACGCCGCACTTCACGGAAATGTTTGCTAGACTTAATGGTATTCCAGGCGTTACATCGAAGAGGGGTTTTCCATGGGATATCAACAAAGCAAAGGCAATTACGATGAGCGCGATAAGCTTTTCCAGAAAAGCTTCGACGGCAAACCCGTGAACCGGACCGAAGTCAAGAAGAGCCTCAACGAATTATTCAAAGGAGCGAAGCAGAAGGAAGAAGAAAGCCGCTGCTCCAAGGGCCATACCTGGGTCCGTGATTTCGATCGCAAGACCAAATGCGCCTACTGCAAGATCCTCAAGCCCGCGGACGCGAAAACGCCTTAACGCCTCGATTGACAGCCCTCGCCTCCATCAATCCCGCCACCGGCCTCCCGGGATCAAGAGCAGCGGATACGGACGCGAATAGTCCCATTCCTGAATGTCCTGCACGCCGAACTTGAGGCGCGACGCGATCAGGGTAGAATCCTGGGTTTCGCAGATTTTCTGGAAGAGGCTCATTTTCTCCTTTCAGGCCTGTTGGGCTAGAAGGGCGCGGGTCCCGATCGAAATACCAAAGTCACTTCGGTGCCTTCCCCTTGGCGGCTGTCGATGGAAATGGATCCGCCATGGGCTTCCATCCCACATTCCTACCCCCTAATCGCCACTTTTTGGATTAACCCCATGCAATTCGCAGGCGGTCGGTCCGGTCCGAAGATCTGGATATTTTTTTCCGTAATGCGGACTTGTTTGTCACCATTTCCCGAACGGGTTTTGTTTCTGCTCCCTCATAGAAATGCAATACGCTCAACCCCTCCATGATTTGGAAGATCCACCGCAGAGTGGGGTTCTGAACCTTTTTGTTCAACTGGTTCGGCAGCGTTTCTCCCGTATCTTTCAACTTTTTCCGCAGGCTGTATTGAGCCACATTGTACACCAGGAGGCACAGGGTCATGATATATTCCGCCAACATCAGATCCACTTTGTAGCCCCTGATGCTCGGCTCCTTGCCTGCCTGCGGCTTTCCTTTTCCATCGTGCTTCAGAATCGGCATGACCTGGCCAGTGATGTGATAAAGCGGGTGTTGCTTGGCCAATTTACGCACCTCGTTTTGGCGTCTTGATGGCAGCATCAAGGGTATGGCCTAGGGTATGGTCATCTAGATCGGTCGCCTGAATCGGCGCATTGAGGAGGCGCGCAACTGGTTTGCTTTCAAAGAACTGCGGGGTAAGATAGAGACGACGATTGGTGAACCCGAGCCCATTGAGGATCATGGCGGCATGCCCAGGGCTAACGTTCCGTTTTTCGTATCCGTTCTCACCCCACCCCTTCTCAAGTGAATGTCACTTGAGTTAGGCTTCCTGGGTTTTAACCTAAGGAAGCTATGCCAAGACATCGCCTCACCCTCTCTCGGGTTCGCCGCCTTCTCGATCAATACCGCGCTGGAAATCTCTCCCAAGCCGCCTTCTGTAAAAAGCACGGCATAGGCCCAAGTCTCTTCACGTATTGGCGGTCCAAATGTCATTCGCGTTCAGACGCCCGCCAACCCACGTTCCAGGAAGTATATCTGCCACCAGCCGCGTCTGCGGCCCCTGAAAATTGTGTACTGACCCTGACTTCCGGTGCCAGGCTTGAGTTTCCCGCCTCTAAACTCTCCTCCGCATTGGCTATACTCGTCGGAGAAAAGGCCCCATGCTGAGCATGCCGCCATCGGTCCGGGTGTTCCTGTGTCTTGAGCCTACGGATATGCGCAAGGGTATTGACGGCCTCTCAGTATTGGTTGAGAATCGTCTTCATAAGGACGCCTTGTCCGGACATTTGTTCTGCTTTTTCAACAAGTCCCGCGACAAGGTCAAGGTGCTCTTTTGGGATACAACCGGGTTCTGCCTTTATTTCAAGCGACTTGAGCGAGGCCGATTCCATCTTGGCAACTACACCGACGGCGAGCCTATCACGCCTGTCATGCTGCAACTGATTCTCGAAGGATTGGAGCTCAGTGAAGCCAAGCGCCACCGGCGTTTCAGCCTGCCCCGTACCGCCGCATGAGCACGAATTCCAATTTTCCGAATGCGAAAAATATGAGTATCATGTAGATTACCTATCGGAATGAGAAAGCCGCCGACACACATCCCAGAAGGCCACGACGCTCTTCGTGAGGAGTACACCAAGCTCGCCCAGGATTACCAGGCAGCCTACGAGGAGCTCCAAGCCCTCCGTCGGCTCGCCTTCGGGCAGCGCAAAGAGAGTCTTACTGTTTTTTCAAACCTACAGACGCGCATGGAGGGTTTGTTGGGCGAGGCTCCCATGGAGGTGGCATCCGCAGCCGATGGCGCCACCCAAACCGTTTCCGCCCATCAACGCAAAGCCAGCCGCAAGCCCGGCAATCTTGAATGCGTCACGCTCATTCATGACATCGCAGACACTGAGAAGGACTGCCCCTGCGGAGCCAGGATGGAAAAGGTCGGCGAATCCCATACGCTTATCCGCCAATATGTCCCGGCCAAATGCCATAACGAGGATCACGTCTATCCCCGCTATGCCTGTGCGATATGCCAGGACGAGCCCCGCGTCTCGCATGATGCGGCTTCGC
>JALYSE010000239.1 GCA_030854955.1 Fibrobacterota bacterium
GTACTGAGGCCGCTTCCTGCCCCGAAGCCGTTTGGGAGGATTCTTTCGAGCCGGTCCCGGTATCTTCTCCACCGCGGCCGCCAACTCCGGCGCACCCGGCAATGGCCGCTACCAGGAACATCAGGCTGACTAAAAAAGCCCCATGCATGCCGAAACTCTCAACCTTTGGAAACGTCTTGATATGCATCCCGGCCGACCTCCCGCAGCCTCGCTGGCCGCTTGCAGAAAGTAACAAAGTGGTGCGCGCGCACAAAATGTCCGGATCCCCACAAGACTTTACCCTGACTTCCGCTCCCGGAAGCAAATTCTAGATTGGTTCCTCCTTCATCGGGGACCCCTCATGGATTACGAAGCCATTCTCAACCAAGCCCTGGATCTCCTTGCCGACAATAAGGAATCCAAGGCGGAGCGCCTCCTGCAGGGCATCATCGACCATCTTAAGAAGCGGCTGGATGGCTCCCAAGCGGATCTGGATCTCTACTACTATTGGGGCCGCGCGCTCACGGCGATGGACGAACCCGAACAGGCCCTGCTGAAGTTCGAGAAAGCGCTGACCTTGAATCCGGACCATGAGCAATCGATATGGGAAACCGCCTCCATCTTTCTGCACGACCTGGAACGCCCCGAAAGCGCCCAGTTGCTCCTGTCGAAAAAACTGCTGCCCATAAGCCCGGATAATGCACTCTACACGGAATCCTTGCGCGCCGCCGAGTTGGCCATGCGCGTGAAGAAGACTCCTCCGCCCGGATCGCGACCTGACCCCATCGCCAAACCCAAAGCCGGGGACACCCCCGAGGCCCGGGAAAGGGAATTGCGGGAGGCGGCCGATGCTCTGCTGCGGGAGTCCGGGGACTGGTCTCCGGAAGACGAAATCGATACCAAGCCTTAAGGGTGTCACAGCCCAACCCTTAGTACCCCAAACCAAACGACAAGGAAACGTTCTCCCTGGATGCCTTTACACTTCCGGGAAATGAGACTAGTTTCTTAAGTAAAGCGTCGAGCGTCCCCATGGGACTACCCGAATTCCAGCGGAAAGCCGCATTTCATCCCAGTTTTCGAGAAAAGAAGGTGTTGTCGGCATCATCTTCGATGAGAAGGGCTCCTATCGGGCCAAACTGATGGACGTCACGGGACGGACTCCATCCGTCACAGAATCCCGGGGAATGGAATTCATCACCCTGGGAATCCCCGATCGTACTATTGTTGATCCAAGTAGATTCCGATGGGGGCATCCGTGTATTCAAAGTTCTCGTCACGGAAGCAAACCTGATATCTCAATAAGAAGGAATAAAGCAATGCACGGTATCTCCTCTAGGTTCTGCGCCCTGGTCTCCTTGGGCCTGGCCGCCTTGCCTCATGCGCAGCCGCTCCTGAATGTGAATTTCGAAAACCGGGCGCTGGGTCCCTACACGGAAAGGATAAGCAAGGCCGACTTCCCTTCTGCCACTTACCGAGAGGGCCTGGACGAGGGGCGGACCGAAATCGTGTTGGATCCCATTCGCGGCAATAAGGTGATGAAATCACTTTTCCCGGCGGGATGCGTGGGTCCTAATACCTGCGGCACCCAGATCAAGGTCGAATTCAAGACCACCGCCGATACGGCGTATGTGCGCTACCTGGTGCGCTTCGACGAAGGATTCGAATGGGTCAAGGGTGGAAAGCTGCCCGGCCTCTGCGGCAAGGATTGCATCACCGGCGGCCTGGATCCCGACGGCACCAACGGCTGGAGCGCGCGGCTGATGTGGCGGGACAGCGGGAAGGTCAACCAGTACGTCTACTTCCCGGAGAAAGCGGATCCTAACCATCCGGGTTTCGGGGAGGATATGCCTTATGATCGGAGCGCGACCCGCAAGCGCTTCATCCCGGGCAAGTGGCACGAGGTGATCAACCAAATCGCTATGAACACTCCCGGGCAGAGGAACGGCATTGTCCGGGCCTGGTTCGACGGCGAACTAGCCCTGGAAAGGACCGACATCCTGTTCCGAACCATAGCCGATATGCATGTGGACAAGCTCTACATCTCCACCTTCCATGGCGGCAAGGATTCCACCTGGGCCCCTTCGGGCACCCATGCCGTCTATTTCGATGATTTCCTGGTGACTACCCATGCAGCCGAGGTGGGACTCAAGACCCCGACTACGGCCCTGCGCCGGCCCCACCCTGCAAACCGCCCATGGGACATGTTCTATGGAAATCTCCGCCGCTTCTCCCTCGATGGAAAGATTCTAGAATGAAAAATCCCTACGCTATCGGCCTCCTGGTCTTGTCGCTCTCTTCCTCCCCGCTCCTGGCACAAGCCATCGATTTGCGGGGGAAAGTCGCCAGCCGATCCGGAACGGCCCTGGCCGGTGCCGTGATTACCCTCCGCAAGGCCTCGTTGAAGGATACCAGTGATGGCCAGGGTCTTTTCAGGATCCTGGGAAAGTTGAACGTGGCTATCCTTCCCCGGCATCCTTTCCGGACACCTGACTGGCGGTACGGAAAGGGCCCAGTAGGCTGGAGCGTCCGCAGCGAGGGTGCCGCCCTTTTCACGGCTGATGGGCGGATCCTGGAAAACCAGGAACGGGTACCGACGCACTCGACCCCCCATGCCTCCCTTTTATTCCTGGCAAAATCGGCGGCGGTGGCCGATACCTTGGAGGTTACCCTCCCTGGGTACCGCACCCTGATCCGCTCCGTAGCCGGTTATGTCGACAGCCTTCCGGTGCTCTACCTGGATGCCGATGGTGCTCCCGAAGTCTACCCTCCGGTAATCGAGGCCGGGGTGGAGTATACCCATCCCTCGCGCCTGCCCGCCACGGCGGGTTTGCCGATATGGAAGAATTCCGGCATGTACTTGGGCCGCGGGACGCCGGGGACGGGGCAGATTGCGCGTAGCGTGGACGCCCGCACCTTCGGAGTCATACCGGATGATGGCAAGGATGATACCCAGGCCTTGCAAAAAGCCATCGACGCCTCGGGCAGCGCTCCGGGTGGCGATATCAACCATCTCACCGTTCTATCACTTCCCGCCGGCCGCATCGACGTATCCTGCCAAATCAATGTCAGCGTGAACTTCCTAATTATTAGGGGACAGGGAAGCGATCCGCTAAACCCGCAATCCACGCGTATCATCCTCCGGCCCAGCCCGGAATGCCGCTATGACAAGGTAAGCCCGGACGGCACTCTCCCGGGAATGGACGAGATGACCCATGCCGGCAATACCGCCAAATGGTTCTGGCCCGGGCGGGGCGGATTCCGGGTTCAGGTGCGGGATGTGCATCCCGACTACGCGGATGCATATGCCCAGGCTCCCGCCAACCGGAAGGATATTTACGAAGGAAGCATCAATTTCCATTGGAAGTCGGGCCTCCGCGTCGACCAGAAGAAGACGTTCCCGGCACGCGCCGGTGACCATGCCATTTCCCTGGACCCGAGCGTATCTGCGGCGGCTCTCGCAGGCATCAAGCCGGGGACGGCCCTTTGGGTCGGAGCCGCCAACAGCCAGAAAATGTACCTGGAGCAGGGGGTTTCGGAAACCTCCTATTGGGAAAACGGCCACATGAAATCCGGAATCTATTATGTGCTTGCGGTGGATGCGTCCACCCGGACCATGACCCTGGATCAGCCCCTGGAATTCGACGTGCCGGCGAATAATACTTCGGACGGTTCGCCCGCCATCTTAGGCGCCAAATATTACAGCAAGGTGATGCCGCTCAAGCTTGTGCAAGGCGTCGGATTCGAGGATTTTTATTTCACCCTGGACCTGGAGGGGCTTCCCCGCCTGGACGGGAAAGGCACTTATGCCTTCAAGCCGGCCGATGCCGTCCATGATTACGGCAATATGGCCCCGGAATACGCCTTCCACGGCATCGTCTTCAAATGGGCAGCGAACAGCTGGGCCAGGGGCTTGCAACTGTTCATGTCCGGGTCCCATCCTCTTGTAACCGAACAGGTTAAGGGCCTGGAGTTCTCTCACAACCGCATAGATGGCTCCTGGAACAAGGGCAAGGGCGGAAACGGCTATGTGCGGCTAAGTCGGGCCTGGGATTGCCTTGTGTACGGGAATATCCTCCGCAATGTCCGGCATCTCACCCTGCAATGGTCCACTTCCCATACGGTGGTGGTGGGAAATGATCTGGATTGCGACATCAACCTGCATGGCGGGTGGGAGCGCAACAATCTGATCGAGAACAATACGGTGCGGGTCTCCGCCGGCCATGCTCCGGGCAAATGCCGAAGCAACTGCGGGACCGGCCCGTCCACGGGCGAGGGCAGCGGCGAAGATGTCGGGACCTGGTATCCCATCTACTGGGCCACGGGTGCCAAGGCGGGGAAATGGGCCGGCGCCACCGGACCGAGGAACATCTTCTTCAACAATACCCTACTGAAGCAGGTCCAGCCCAACGGACCCTACGCGGACTACCTCCCCTACTACGCGGCGGATGGCAGATTACGAGGCACGCTCTTCCAATTCGGCTGGGACCGGGAAAACCCGGCTGGCTCCCGGTGGGAGGCGCTTTCCAGGGACGGCCAGGTGGTGGCGGACTGGTCGGGCAGTGAAACCGTCGATTTCAGCACTGCTCCACATTCGGGAGTCAACGCCGCGAGGAAGGAGAGTGTGCCGTCCCTATTCGCCAGGGATGCAGCCGCCTTGGCCGATCTCATGCCCCATCTCCCCTAACGAGTTATCCGACCGGGTTTTGGCAAACACCAGGCGCCCCTCCCCCAGTTAGATCAGGTGGGGCTGCTTGTCCTTGTTCAAAGAAAAAAAAGGGCTGCTGGTGCTTTGCTCCGTTATTCACTATTGAACCCCGCATCAGTGGAACCGCCTTCGAGTTCTTCCCTTTCGTCAATTCATTCTTTTTCATACAAGGCCCGTTCCATTCGGATCGGTGGGTCCGCATCTAGACTATGCTATTGAGCATAGTATGGAAATAATGTCAAACAGCATATTCGAAAAATTACCGTCTTTGATCCGCTCCACTTTCCGCCCTTGTCACTCCGCACGCCCCTTCCTAGCTTTCATCCCTTTCTTCCCAACCGAAAGCACCCCAACGTGATCACCAAGCTCAAACTGGCCCGCTATAAGAAATTCAACGGCGACCTCGACAAATGGGTTCAGTCCCAAAAGGACGGCCTCGACGACGTCATCAGCGGCACCGAATGGGAACAGATCGACCAGTTCATCCAGCGCCTCCGCCTCGGCAAGCATCTCAGCGCCACCATGGAATATCGTACTGAAACCGATCGTGTCCTGAAAAAGAATCTGGAGGACGCGGAAGCCATCGAGATGGCGAAAGGCATGGCGTGATCCGGAAGAGTATCCTGTTTTCAGTATTCGGACCTCTCACGCTTGGCATTACCGCGACCCTGGTATTTCTGTTCGTGTATACCTCCAAGAATAAGGCAGCCGTCACCATCCGGAACAAGACCGGGATGGACATCTACAGCGGGCAATTGAAGATCTCCTCCCTGCCCAATGAACAGGAAATCGGCGAGATCAGGAATGGAGACAGCGCCGTGGTCCAGTTCGAAAGTTTTTCGGATGGACACTACGTATTGCATACCGTTTTCAAAAATGGGAAAACCCACAAAGATTCCGGGGGTTACGTGACACATGGAACGTCCTTCCAGGATGAAATCGTCCTGGAGGCCCACGCCGATTCCATCGGCATGAAGCTCAAACAGACAAAGCGCTAGAAAGCCCAGCTCATCCCAAGGTGTGATAAAGGACATATCCTTTTTCGCTTTATTGAATATCTTTGAATAGCGATTGCTTGTTTGTTCTGTTCTTTCCGCTATCCGAGAAAATGGAGCTGTTGTCAAGTGCGAAGCATGGATTTCCGCAATTGTCCGGACTTAAGGGACATCTTCCTTCGCCCCCACACTTGGAGACGGATAAGCCGTGTTGAGGCCATCCGTCATTTTCAATTCCAACCCGTCGCGGTCGTGCACCCATCAAGCGGAATGCCCGTGGCCCAATGGCTTGATCGCGGCCACCACTCCCTTAGAGGCAATGGCCCTTATTCCCTCAACCTTTTCAGGTTCTACCTTCCTTTAGGTTCAGCTCCTGACGCGGCTGTTTCCGCAGGGGGCAAAGGACGGCCCACCGAACCGGTTTCCGTAAGCGAACCCCTTGAACTTCTGTATGAGGAAGAGCCGCAAGTCATACCGAAAAAGGACCGAACGTACAAATGGTGCGTCCGTCTGGACATCGATCCGAAAAGCAAGGAGCATAATGACGACACATTCACCTTGCTCAGCATGGACGACGGGAAAACCTACAAGCAGGTCCGCACAGCCAAAAGCGACAAGAAACCCGGCGACGACTACCTTGACCTGGAATTCACCGACCTAAAGGAGGGTGTCCGTTACGCCCTCGAAATCGACGAAGGCAAGGAAGGCGGCAAATACCGTTTGTTCGAAAACCAGAGTTATGCCCAACTCCGGATGCTGTCCCCATTGGACAAGTGAGGCACGATGGAGCGATTAGAAATAACGGCCCACAAAGGACCGGTCGACGAGGAAGTCCCAGTCGTTGTGCTCCGCAGGCAAGGGCCGCCATTCCTCGAAATGAAGGATTTGCTGTTCGATACGAACAGCGCGGTTCCCCTGCTGAGCGCGGGCGAATCACTTCGCGAATTCCACCTCATCGATATCCTGGCTGCGGCGCTTGCCTATGGCCACAAGAATCCCGATCGCGTGTGCATGATCTATGGTCATGCCGATACCGTGGGAGAGGAACCGGACAACCATGAACTTTCCCGAAAGCGAGCCGTTGCGGTTAAGGCTTTGTTGCTTGGGGAGGAAACCTCTTTTCTGAGTATCGCCACCGGAACTCCCTTCATCACTGTCCAGAAGATTCTCGCTTCTTTGGACGCCGGAATGGGGATGCACTGCCATCCGGGAACGATTGACGGGATGGAGGGACCCAAATCGGCAAAAGCCATCAAGCGATTTCGCCAAGGGTACAATGAACTTTTCGACGCCCAGGTTTCCGACCTCGACCATTTCGAGCGTTCATCCTGGCAGGCATACTTCCGGATTGTGCAGGATCAAATCAAGGAGGCTTTAGCCCAGCAAGGCCTGGAGCGACGGGAGGTGAAATTCCGGCTGGTTTCGCAACGGGGCGGCATCGTGCCATGCGGGGAGCGGCGTCCAATCGAGGCCAAATACAGGAATAATTTCCGGTCGCAGAAGAACCGGCGGGTGGAGCTGGTGTTCTACCTGGAGAAGGATATTCCCGAGGAAGAGACGAAGAACCATTTCAGGCC
>JALYSE010000395.1 GCA_030854955.1 Fibrobacterota bacterium
CCTAAAGGGCAAGTCCATGGACCGCGTGGGCAATCCCATGAATGGGGACCTGTATCCGGGTTGGGATTTGTATGGCGTTGCGGCCAATGGGCTTTCCGGGACCTTCCGTCCAACGGCGCTCACCCGGCATTCTATTTACGAAAGCATCGAAAGGCTCAATCCAACGGATCCGACGGCCCAATCCCTCTTCTACCTGATGAAAGAAGACCCGGCCACCAAGGCCCAATTCACCAACGAATTCCCGACTAATCCCAGCACGGCTGCCGGGAGCGCGGATTTCTCGAAATACGCTTATGACTATTGCTATGACCTCGCCACAAAGCTTTCCACCTACAGTACCGCCGCACTTTCCGCCAAGCTGACGGCCATCAGCCAAGGGAAGTGTTCGCGATATGCCGTGCTGACTTCGCGCCACCTCAATGAAGCGAACCGGATGGTCGCGTCCACGGACGTCGAAACTCCGAGGAATATCCGTTCCCGCATGGTCTTCCGCTTCATGGGTGAAACCGGCGGATATTTCAACAGCGAAAGCCCGACCCGCAAAGCGACGGAATATGGCCAGGATGAACTGGACCCTTCCATTATGCAAGCGACGGTGAATGGCTGGAACCATGCCCTGTATGGCTCCCGCAAAATCGAACCCATCCTGGAAAACAACAAGAATACCGGCCGCCTCCAGGGCTTTAAGATCACCAATCCGGACGGCACCCAGTACTTCTTCAACCAACCGGTGCGCTCCATCATTTCCGCGGACTATACGACCAATCAGGCCAAGGGCGCACCCCTATTCATTGACAAGTCCTCTACGCGCTCCGGGGACAATTTTCTGAATCTGATCGGAAACGCCTTCCTGGATTTCGTCAATCTGGGCCCCCAACTGGTCAACGATCCGGTTGCTACCCTGGGCAAGCTTGCCGGTTGGTATAAGAATGCATATCTCTTCGTCGACAACAGCGTTGCATCCTTTTTCTGGTCTTCGCCCGTTTTCAAGGACAAGTGCCAAACCCTGCCGGATGAGCAGTACAACTATTCCTACTCCATGAAGGTCAATCCGTATGCCACCCAATGGCTGCTCACGGAAGTCCGCGGACCGGAGTTCGTATTGCTGAGCAATACGGACATGACCAAGAATATCGGTTACCACGTCAAGTTCAATTATGAGGTTCCATCCATGTATAAATGGAGATTTCCGTTCGCGCCTCCCCGCACTCCCAAAGATAAACTTCCCAATTTCCGCCTAGCGAAGAACGGCGCGACTCCCGAGAATTGCCATTCCGACCTTTACCACGGTTCCTTCGGAGTCAAGGAAGTCGTCTACCTCAAGTCCATCGAGACATCCTCACACCGTGCCGATTTTTTCCTGAACGACCCTTTGAAGGATCCCCGTCGCGACGGCAAGGGCTGGATCCAGGACTGGACTGGACGCTCCGAAGCAGGCAAAACCACGCCGGTTTCCACCGGAATGCCCATCTTGGTTAACGTCCAAATGGAGGCGGCCATCGCCACCATTCCCAACCAGAAATGGACCAAGAAATGCAAGGACGATTTCGACGCCACCAACCAGGCGAGGGGGGCGACCTGCTGGTGGGAGAAGAACCTGAAGTTTTCCGTGGACGGCGCTTATTTGAATACCCAACCGACCAGTCTGCAAATCAGCCGGATCTTGGGGAAGGGAGTGGTTATTTCGGGCATGGAAAACGCTTCCACCAAAACCCAAGCCGGCTTGGGAGTGACGGTATATGCGAATGGGTTGGTGCTTAAAAAGTTTAATCTCAATGAAATCCTGGTCTATAACACCACCCCTTTTCCCAAACCAACCGTCTCTTCTATAGTACCCGTGACGGGCCAGGGACTGGCCCTGGGTTCGACCAAGATCAAATTCGCCACCACCCTGGATTTCCCTATCGAGCCTTATAATGAGGTGGACCTGACACCGGCGACGTACGCCAATGTCATCCGCACGGGAATGCGTTCCAATCCCTTAGGCGCTGCGGTCTGCCTGACCACTCTCACTCCGAATGATACCTTGCCCACGACGATCAGCATACCTGCCTCGGTGAAGCTTGGCGGCGCACAAGTAGCCGGAGTCTCGCTGGGGGAGATGCAGCCCCTCATCCTTTACAATGATTTCGTGGAAACATCGGGCCCCACGGATAATCAGATGCGCCGTCTGGATTCAATCCGCATCGTGGAAAAAGCCAACGC
>JALYSE010000026.1:0-23219 GCA_030854955.1 Fibrobacterota bacterium
AAGCTGGCGGAACTGAGTTCCGCTTTTTTTCGCAAAGAATTTGAGGGTGAACGCGGACTTCTAATTCATGAAGGCGTAGAATTCCTCCAGGAAGGAACGGTGGTTATCGTATTCGAATAGTTAGTTGACTATGCTTTTCAGGGGCTCCTGCTGAGTGTCCGTGGCAGAATTCAAGGATACTCCGGCCGCATTGTGTTGGCTCTCCGAAACGAGGAAGCGATCCCATTATTATTCACACTTGTGAATTTGGGGTTTTTCAAAGAAGGAGTTTTTTTCGGGGCGTTTCGGAACGGGGAGGCAAAAAAATACCCCCGGGGTTTCCACCAGTGAAGGCGGAGCCCCGGAGGCTGAAATTCTGACCCAGGTAGGATTTGAACCTACGACCCACGCCTTAAAAGGGCGCTGCTCTACCAACTGAGCTACTAGGTCGGGCCCTGCGGTTTTTTACGCCTCAGGGAGTGGCAAAGATAGCTCCCCGCCCCTCCGCTTGCAAGCATTCCGGACCGAATTACATCCGCTTCCGATGGCTTTTCTTTTTCCATTATGTACCTTGTCCCGGTGAATTTCGCCCGAAAATCCATCCCTTCACGAATGTCGCGCTTCTCCGCACGAAGCGGAGCTTTGCTCGTCGTGGTGGGAATTGCATTGGCTCCGGCCCAGGACTATTCCGATGGCGCAGGCACTGCGGAATTCCAATACCTGGAAACCCTCATCTTCGCCCGGCCCGCCGGCCTGGCGGGCGCCTATACCAGTCTGGCCCAAGGGGTGGATGCGGTGGGTTACAATCCCGCCGGCGTCTCCAAATCCGAATCCGGGCGGACCGTGGCAGGGACCTTTAGATACCACTTCCTCGATGTCACCTCGGGCAATGCGACCTACGGCTTTCCCGGATCCCGTGGCGTCAGCTACGCGTTCTCCGCCGCCTACATCAATTACGGCCGCATCGATGACCTCGACGAAGAGGGCAATGCCTCGGGCAGAAAGCACCTGCCGGTCTCGTTCAACCCTTCTTTTACGGCCGCCAGGAAGCTTTCCGAAAACGTCCGCCTGGGCGCCACCCTCAAGGGACTGACCGAATACCTGGGGAACTACGCCGGTTCGGAAGTGGCCTTGGGATGGGGAGTCGATGTGGGCATGCTCCACCAACCGAACGTCCGCAACCTTGGGTTCGGTCTCGCCTTGCTCAACCTGGGCCGGAAGGAGATGGCGCACTCCACCGGAGGCCGCACGGGCGGGGCGCTTCCGGTTTCGGTCAAAGGCGGCATGTATTATTCCCCCCTCGATCTGCCCAAGGCCAAGGTGGCCATCGATGCCGAGGTTCCCTGGCACGATACGCCCCGCCTATCGGGTGGTGTCGAGTACGCGGTCACCCCGAACTTCAGCGTACGCGGGGGCAGCCGCATCGACTGGGTGGAGGCGCGCCACTATTTCCTGAAGGTCACGGATGGCCGGCCGGGCGAACTCCATGGTGGCAATGCCCTCAAGCTCGCGAGCGGCTTTTCCTTTTTCGCCGAGGATATCGGTCTGGACTATGCCGTGCAGTATTGGCATGGGTTGAGCTGGGTGCACGCGTTGACTCTCAAATACGCGGTGATGTAGGTCCGGCATGGTCCCCCTTCTCAAAGCATGGCTGACGGGAGTCGCCTTCTTCGCGTATAACGGGCTCTTCACCCATGTGCCTAGCCATGCCCTGCGCAGGCTCTACCTCAAAGGCATCCTGGGTATCCGGTTGGGCGATGGCGCATCGGTCCACATGGGTTGCTTCATCACGGGCAGGAACATCACCATCGGCGACCATTCCGTGATCAATCGGCGGTGTCACCTAGACGGCCGCAAGGGCCTGACCATCGGGAAGAATGCGAGCCTGTCCCCGGAATGCTATGTCATCACCCTGGATCACCAGGTCAACAGCCCCGATTTCGAGACCGTGGCCGGACCGGTTTCCATAGGCGATTACACGTGGCTGGGCGCCAGGGCGATGATCCTGCCGGGCATCGAGTTGGGCGAAGGCGCGGTGGTGGGCGCCGGATCCGTAGTCACGCGGAACGCAGCTCCCTACGATATCGTGGCCGGCGTGCCCGCCCGCAAGATTGGGGAGCGGAACCGCGGCCTACGCTATACCCTGTCCTATTTCCCGCTCTTCAACACCGACGTCACCCTTCCATGAAGGCGCTGGTCTGACCCGTGAGGATCCTGTTCGTCTCCTCCCAGGCTCTCTTTGCCGGGACGCGCTTCGGAGGGGCCAAGCGCCTGTATTACATGGCCAAGGAGCTCGAGCGTTACGCCGAGGTCACCGTGCTCTGCCTGGACGGGTGCCGGGAGATCGATCCGCGGTCGCCCCCTCCGCCAGATTTCGGGCGAATGCTCATGCTGCCTCTTGATCCCGTTCCCAACTTTCCGGGCCGGGCCGAGCTACTGCCGGGGGTCCGGGGCGTTTTCGCGCGCCACCGGAAGGCGATCGAATCCCTGGCGGGAACCGGTGAATACGACGCGCTCTTGATGGCCTATCCCCTGGCCCTGCGCTTCCTCGACTTCGACTGGCCCTGCCGATTCCGGCGTTCGGTGTTCATGGACGACGACCTGATGATCGAGCAATACCGGAAAAAGGCTGGCGCCGGTCCCCTAGCTGGAAGGCTGGCTGGGCTTCTGCGCTACGGACAGTTCCGCCGTTTCTACCGATCCCGCTTGGCCAAGGTGCACACCTTCGTCGGCATCCCCCGCGAAGAAGCGGACATCGTCGGGACGGAGCGGCCCGGCCTCGACCTCCAGGTCCTGGGTTACGGAATCCCTCTTGGAGACTATCCCTTCCTGGGGGACCCGCCGGACCGCGCCGTGCTCGGATTCATCGGCAATTACCGCCATCCCCCCAACCTGGACGCCGCACGTTGGCTGGTGGAGGAGTTGTTCCCCTACTTCGCAGCTTCTGTTCCTGGCACCAGGCTGATCCTGGCGGGACGACATCTGCCTTCCGATCTGTGCGGCCGCCTGCCGGAAGGCGGCGCGATCGAGGCTTGGGGAGAGGTGCCGGATCTTTCCATCTTTTTCCGATCCATTGGCATCTTCATCAATCCCGTACGCCAGGGACGGGGCATGAGGACCAAGGTCGTCGAGGCGGCCGCCTTCGGCCGGCCTATCCTGTCGACCTCCCTCGGAGCCGAGGGCCTTGACCTCCTGTCGCTCGGAGTGGGCGACGGGAAGGAAGCCCTGCTCAAAGCATATCGGGAAAGGCTGGACCCCGGATTCCATTCGCGCGAAGCGAGGCGGAACCGCGAAACTGCGGAGGCGGCCTATTCTATATCCGGTCTGGGAAAGGCTCTTGCCCATATTCTGGCGGAGGAAGCCGCACCGGGGGGCCGTACCGGATGATGCGCGTGGATTGCATCCTGATCAACTACCGTAACCCGGATGATACCATAGCGTGCATCGCATCCCTGGCCGCCTCCAAGGCGGAGGGATTCCGGATCCTGCTCGTCAACAACCATGCGGCCGACGGTTCGGAAGCGCCGCTCCGGGCCGCCTTGAAGGTGTCGGGGATGGAATACGTCTATCTGGATCCGGGAGGGAACATCGGATTCACCGGAGGGGTCAACCTGGGCTTCGCGAAGGCCTTGGAAGCTGGCGCCGCCCACGTGATGCTCCTTAACAACGATACGGTAGTGGCCTCGGACTTCGCAGCCCACGTGCGGGAAGCCCTCGAAAGGCATCCCAGGGACGTGCTCGCCGGGCGCATCCTGGAATTCGACACCGGGGAGGTGTCCTGGAACATCGGGCGATTCTCCCGTTGGACCGGACAGGTGATCCATGTTTTCGATGCGGACTATGCAGGCGAGGTGGAGTTTGTCTCCGGAGGGCTCATGATCGTCCCCGGAGAGGTCTGGCGTCGACTGGGCGGCTTCGACGACCGGTATTTCATGTATTGCGAAGACGTTGATTTCTGCATCCGGCTTAAGCGCGCCGGCATCCGCATCCGGTATTGCCCCGCCATTTCCATCCGCCACAAGACCAGTTCCTCCACAAAGCGATCGGGCACCCCCAAGGAGTACTACCGGATCCGCAACCAGACGCACATCGTCCTCAACCGCGGACGGACGGGCCAGAAGGCCCTATATCTCGGATTCCTCTTCCTGATGATGTTCTATAAACTCGCGCGACGCCCGGCGCTGTTCTCCCAGGCTTTCCGCGGGGCCTTGCACGGATTGTCGGGCCGGCTCGGGAAATGGGAGGGATAGGGCCGCCATGGCGATCTCCCGAATCCGCGTCTGCGTGAACGCCTTGCTTGTGCCACCCACCTTCGGCGGCATCGGCAACGTGGCGTACCATGTCCTGCGGGAGCTCGTCGTCGCCCATCCCGGGTGGGAATTCACTCTGCTCGTGAGCGGGGCCACCGCTCCCCATTTCCGCGGTCTAGCCGGGGTACGGATCAAGGAGGTGGGCATCGCGTCGCGCCTGGGGAGGCTCGCCTACCTGCACTTTTTCTTTCCATTCCTGGCGGCCCGCTTCGACGTGGTCCATTCTGTGGGCAACATGGGCCTGGTCGCGTGTCCGGCGGCCCAGGTCATCACCATCCACGACGCCTACGAGCATGTGTCGCCGGAGCGATTCGGAACCGTGAAGCGGACCCTGATGCGGCTTCTCATTTCCGTTTCCGGGCGGCGCGCGAAGCGCATCATCGCCGTTTCGGACAATACTCGCATGGATCTGGAGCGATTCTATCCCCATTTCCGGGGCAAGATTTCCGTGGTCCATTCCGGCAATAAATTCCCCCTGCGCGTTGATGCGTCGCCCGACGGTCGTAATGGTTTCCTGTTCGTGGGCACCTTGGAGCCAGGCAAGAACCTGCCCTTGGTGCTGCAGGCGTTCGCTCGGTTCCGCAAAGGCCAGGCCGGCGTCCTCCGCATAGCCGGGGCCAAAGGCTGGAAGCAAAGCATCCTGCCCGGCCTCATTGCCGAGCTGGGCATCTCCGCGGACGTGGAATTCCTGGGATTCGTCCCGGACGAACTCCTGATGGCGGAGTATGGACGTTCCCTGGCCTTGGTCCAGGCATCTTCCTACGAGGGTTTCGGCCTGCCGGTAATTGAGGCCATGGCTTGCGGGTGTCCCGTGATCGCGGCCCGCAATTCAGGCCTCATCGAAGCGGGCGGTGACGCCGCGCTATTCTTCGAGACCGGCCGGGCCGATGAACTGGCCCTGCTGATGGCCCGGGTCCATGGGGAACGTAATCTCCGCGAAGCGTGCATCCGCAAGGGATTGGCGCATGCGGCCCGTTTCACCTGGGGGGGGACGGCCGAAAACGTCGGGAAAATCTTCGCTGCGGCGCACTCCGCCGGGCGGGACAAGAGCTAATTTTCACCCATGCTCTCGAACAATACCGACAAGGAATGGGAAAAATTCGGGAAGGACGATCCCTATTTCGGGGTGCTCAGCGATGAGACCTTTCGGAAGGGGAAGCTGGACGCCACTGCGCTCGATCTGTTCTTCGCCTCCGGCCGTGACTACGTGGATTCCCTGTTCCGATCCATCGAGGCATTCACCGGAAACGGTTTCAGGCCGGACTCCGCTCTGGACTTCGGATGCGGCGTGGGCCGCCTGGTCATACCCTTGGCGGCGAAATGCGGACGCGTGGCCGGCGTGGACGTTTCCCCCTCCATGCTCGCCGAAGCCCGCGAAAACTGTGTCCGGATGAAGGTCGCGAACGCGGACTTCCACGATTCCCTTGCGGAAGCGGGCGCGGCCGCGAAATTCGATCTCGTGAACTCCTACATCGTCTTCCAGCACATCCCGCCGGATCGTGGCTATGGCCTCTTCAGGGAGCTCATAGGTCTACTCACCCCGGGCGGGGTGGGTGCCGTCCAGGTGACATTCGCCATCCACACCACGCGCATGAAGCGCGCCGCGGGTTGGCTGCGCCGGCGCTTTCAGCCCTTCAACATGCTGATCAACCTGGCCAAGGGGAAACCGTTCAACGCGCCCTTCATGCAGATGAACGGATACCGCCTCAACGATCTGTTGGCCGCCGTCCAGGAAACGGGATGCGAAGAAGTCCGCCTGTCGCTGACCAGCCACCAGGGGCATTCCGGGGCCGTGCTGATGTTCCGGAAGCCCACGGCGGGTTAAACCGGACATGCGAGCCAGCACCTTCTTCAGATTCCTGCACCCCCGCTATTTCCTGGGAAGCAAAGGGGGCCGCTGCATCCTCTGCGGAAGAGCCACCCTCTACTTCCTGACGGATACCCCGGAAACCATCCGCAACCATGCGGTTTGCGTCCGCTGCGGCGCCTCCGCCCGCCACCGCCACCTGGCCCTCTGGGTCGTCAACGAGTTCGCTGACCGGGGCATCAGGCGCCTGTCCGATTTTCGCGCCCATCCCAATATCAAGGTGCTCAACACCTCGTCGGGCAGCCCCGTGGCGAAGGCCCTGGGCACGGCCCCGAACATCGTCTGCTCGGAATACTTCGACGGGGTGGAACCGGGCGGATTCCGCAATGGCGTCCAGAACCAGGACCTGCAGAACCTCACCTTCGAGGACGGTTCGCTCGATCTAATCCTGTCCGAGGATGTCTTCGAGCATATCCCGGATCTGAAGCGCGGCCTCCGGGAGGTCCATCGCGTCCTTAAAAGGGGCGGGATGCACATCTTCACCATTCCTTTCCATTTCGATCGGAAAACGAGGGACCTTTTCACCATCAAAGACGGCAAGGCCGAATTGATCGAGCCGATCGAATACCATGGAGATCCCATTAGGGGCAACATTCCCACCTACACCCATGTCGGCTACGATATTCTGGAATTCCTGGAGGCGACCGGTTTCGAGACCCGGATCGAGATTTCCCGCTTCGCCGATTGCGAACGGTATGCGACCTTCGATTGCTTCACTTTCGTCACACGCAAAAGGTGACCCCGAAAGACATCCGTCAGGTGATGGAGAGCTTCCGGTGGGCGACGAACATCAGCAGGATGTTCATGTAGAAGAACCAGAGCTCCCACAATGGGGCATGGTAGCTGAGGACCACCGCCGGCAGGATTAGGGCCCACATCGCGACGCGGAAGATGGTGGGGCGCAGGATGGTATTTTGGTAGAATACGGCAACCCCCAGGCCGAACAAAAGTGCCAGCAGATAGACCCCGATGGCGCCGAAATCCTTGTAGAAATGCCAAACGTAGATGATGGTGTTGAAGCCCTTGAGCTTGATGACCGATTCGTTCATGATGCTGTCGAATCCGAACGAGTTCGCCAGGCCGGCGTCCAGGTGTAACAGGAACAGGGGGGCGCGCAGCAGTCCGAACCCGTATTGTATTGGGTAGAAATCGACGCCGTCCTCGAATTTCCTGATGGCGAAATCCAGGTTCCAGAAATCGTTCGCGATATACGCGTAGATGCCCGAGGCCCATGCGAACTCGGGAGGCATTCTTACCTTGATCATCTCGTTGAACGTGTCCAGGGATCCGGAGTTGATTCGCACCAGGAAGGCGACCATGAAGATGCCCATGACAAAGATGGTGCCCATCGCCAGGTGCTTGAGCTGCAAGGGTTTCACTCCGTAGTGGTAGAGGGCCACGGAAAAGATGAAGAACCGGAAGATGTCATAGCGGGTGACCAGGGTCAGGTACAGGAACAGCACGGTCCCTCCCAGGAGGAGCACCTTGCGTTTCAGGGGCCGTTCCATGCGCGCGAAAACCAGCATTTCCGCGCAAAGCATGAGGGCCATGGGACCGAAGAACATGCCGTAATTGGTGATGACGGTGGCGCCGAAAAACGCGATGCGGGCCTCGTCGGGGCGCTTAGCCAGGACGGGAATGCCTCCTGTGATCACGGCGGACGCGGCGAAACTGATGAGGTAGACCAGGACGCAGCAGAAGAAGACCCTGTACAACCAAGGCCAATCCATGCCGGCGGCGTCCATGGCGAGACGTGAGCGGATGCGGCCGAAGTCCAACCTGAAGTCCGGGACCTTGATCGTCCTCAGCATGAAGGCCAGGAAGTTGCCCGTGACGAACATGATGTTAGCGCCCCAGAAGAGCAGATGGGTCGTCATGGACCAAGGGGTCTGGAGCTGGCTCAGCTTGAGGGACCATAGGGCCATGAGCAGGCTGTAGAGCGCGATGTAGATGCGGCCCGGGGAGAACAGGTCCCCGCCCCGGAGCAGGGCGGAGCCGACGGCGACGGCCAGGACCGCCAGATAGATCCAGGTCATCGCGCCGGGCGGAAGTGGGCGAACAGCCTTTGCAGCTTGAAGTAGCTATCGGCGCCGGATTCCTGCTGCAAGCGGTACCAGTGCGATATCAGCACCCAGGAGGAAAGGAAGGCGAAACCGAGAAAGAAGGCCAGTATGCAAATCAGGCCGCGCTTGGGGCTGGAGCGCTTCTGGGCGGGCTTGGCCGGCTCCAGAACCGTCACCACGGGGGAGTTGTTCGCCTCCCTGAACTTGGCCTGCTCGTACATCTGCAGGATATACGCGTAGAGCGTCTCGTTGATCTTGACGTCCCGGTAGAGATAGGCGTACTGGATCCCCAGCTCTGGCGTCTTTTCCAGGGCAAGGACGAGGTTGCCGCTGCCTTTCTTCATGTAGCTCTTGAGGCGCCTGTCGAGGACCTCCTTTTTCCGCTTCACTTCGACCATGCGGGAATTGTTGCCAAAACTGCTGGAAAGCATCTCCCCCTGGATGTCCATTGCCATGGCTTCGGCTTCGATGCTGGCGAGGGTTTCCACCGTGGCCTTCACCTGAGTCTCGAGATCGATGAAGTTGTGCTTCACCTGGAAATCGGCAAGGGCATGGTGCGCGCTGTCCAGAACGTGGCGGATGAGGTTCAACCTGGCTTCAAAGAATATCCGGGAACCCCTGGCGCTTTCGTTCGAGATCTGGAAACTGATGGTATCCAGCTGATATACGATGTAATTGGCGATGTCCGCGGCCACTTGCGGATTGGTGTCGGTCACGGCGATGGTGATATTGCTCAGTTCGTCCTCTTCAACCTTCACGCTCGCGTGGTATTCCTTGAGTACGTTTTCGTAGTAGTATTTGCGCTTCTTGTGGAATCCGTAATGGCGGACGAGATCGAACCGGGTGATGACCTTTTCCGCCAGGCGGCGGCTGTCCAGGATGGATAGGAACTCGTTGTTGTCCCCCTGGCCCAGGAAGTCGAAGGATTTGAGGAGGCCGCCGAGGGGCATGTCACCCATCAGGGAGCCCAAGGGCGAGGACATCGACTGCTTGGAAGGCAGGACCACCGTGGTCGAGGTGTATTCGCTTTCCATGATGAGAACGGTGGCGACGGCGGAGCCGCAGACTGCGAACATCCCGACGAGGAGGAACCATTTCCGATCCAGGAGGATGAGCACCAGATCCAGGATGCTCACGCGGCTCGGTCGATCCATTCCGATGCCGTCCCTGCCCAGC
The DNA here is from genome assembly GCA_030854955.1 of Fibrobacterota bacterium. GTDB lineage: Bacteria > Fibrobacterota > Fibrobacteria > UBA11236 > UBA11236 > Chersky-265. The sequence continues at coordinate 9,396 of JALYSE010000026.1, forward strand.
TTGGCATCGGACTCGCCGGCGACCTTGTTCCATCCTTGCATTTAACGCTCCGAATCTGTCCAGCGAGGCCGGAATAAGTTACTTATTGAAAAATTAAAATCCAATCCAGAATGCCCGGAAACCGGGGTAATTTAAGGTTTGAATCCTATTGGAGCGGCATTGAGGCCTATGGCTATCCAGAACGAGTATACTTGAATCCATGCGCTTGAATCCCGACATCGACCTTCCGTGAGCGCGCCTCCCTCCCTCCGGCGTAATTTCGCTCTGAATGTCGCCCTATCGGTTCTGAACATCGCCTATCCTGTCGCTACCCTGGTCTATGTCAGCCGCATCGTAGGTCCTGCGCTTTTGGGACGCTATTATATTGCGGTTTCCCTGGCGGGGTATTTCCTGATTCTAGCGGGCATGGGAATTCCCCTCTACGGTGCGCGCGAGGTGGCCAGGCGCCGCCATGACGCCGACGGCCTTTCCAGGCTCTTCAACGAATTGTTCTTCCTCAACGCCGTTTCCACCTTAGTCTTTTTCATGGCCTACCTGGCCGTGGTGGCGGCAGTCCCCGACCTGCGCCGGGACTTGCCACTCTTTTCGATAACCGGCTGCCTGATCCTCCTCAACGCCTTCGCCACGGACTGGCTGTTCACGGGCCTGGAGGATTTCCGGAACATCGCGATGCGCAACGTCGCCGCCCGGTTGGTCGGCCTCGCGATGATGTTCATCCTGGTGCGGGGTCCCGGAGACTTTCTGGCCTTCGCCGCCATGGGAGTGGCGGTCTCTGCGGTGGCCAACGGCATTGGCTTCTTTGCCGCCGTGCGCCGCATGGGCCTGCGGCTCCGCGGCCTCCGGCTCCACGCCCATCTCCGTCCCCTGCTGATGCTATCCGCCATCCTGATGGTGACCGCCTTCTATACCAACCTGGACAGCGTGATTCTGGGGCTTATGGCCGGGGACCGGGAAGCGGGAAACTACAATGCGGGATTGCGGATCAGTAAGATCCTTGTGACCATGGTGACGTCCATCGGAGTGGTCCTCATCCCCAGGCTCACGGGGTACCTGAGCCAGGGGCGGGATGCCGAGTTCTTCAGCCTCTCCCGCAAATCCCTCGATCTAATCTGCTTCCTGGCATTTCCCGCCATGGTGTTGCTCTGGTCCGCCTCGGACGGGATCTCGGCCCTCGCTTTCGGGCCGGAATTCCACGGGGCTTCCGAAATCATGCGCATCACCGCTCCGCTGATCATCGTGATCGGATTCACGAATTGCCTGGGAATGCAGATGCTCTTCCCGAAGGGGGAGGAAAAGCTCCTGTTTGCTTCCATGGCGGCCGCGGCTGCGGTGAACCTCGCCCTCAACCTTGCGCTCATCCCCCCATTCGGAGCGGAAGGGGCCGCGGTCGCGACCCTGGCCGCGGAAACCATGGTCCTAATCGTGCAGGCGTCCTTCGCCTGGAAGCGGCATGGCCTAGCCTCCATGATCGACTCCCGCATGGCCCTGTATGCGGGCGCGAGCCTCCTGGCGGGGGTGCCCTTTCTGGCTCCTTGGCCGGAAGGAATGCCGATCCTTCTCCGGCTCGCGGCTGCATGCCTGGCGGGCGGAATCCTGTATCTCGCCTGCCTGGCGCTCTGCAAGGATCCCATCACTCGGGAACTGCTGGGCCGGGTCACCGGGACCCAGCGCCGGAGGAATCAGCGATCCAGCAATTCCCCGTAATACGCCATAGTCCTTTCGGCGCAAGCGTCCCAGGTGAAAAGGCGGCTGCGTTCGCGACCTGCTGCGGATAGAATCCGGGTTGTTTCCGCATCGTACAAGGCCTTTTCCAGCCGCAGGGCGAGTTCGCCGGGCTCCTTCGGATCGAAATACAGCGCAGCCGCCCCGGCCACTTCGGGAAGGGAACTGGTGCGAGATGCGACCACGGGGCAGCCGTAGCCCATGGCTTCCACGATGGGGAGGCCGAAGCCTTCGTAAAAGGATGGATAGGCCAGGGCGGAAGCGTGGCCATACAGGTTGGCGAGCATCGTGTCCGGGCCGGTCATCTGGCTGATGCGTCCCTCCACCCCCAGGCTCCGAGCTTCTTCGTGCTCCTCAAGGCTCAGGGGGGATCCGCCGAAGCAGACCAGGCGGAAAGCCTCGTGGATGCGCCGGGTCCTACCGTAGGCCTTCAACAAGGCGCCGAAATTCTTATGGGGCACCCGCTGGCCCACGTACAGGATATATGGTTCCTTGACGAGCTGTGCTGGGCCCGGATCCAGGGTGAGGGAATTACCCAGGTGGATGGTCTTGATCTTTTCTTCCGGCACCTTCCACAGGTCGATCAAATCCCGCCGCGTGGATTCGGAAATCGCGATGATGCCGTCGGCCCTTTCCATGGATTTGCGCTTGTCCGAGACGGCCCTGAATCCCACGGGGAACATATCGGGAAGCAACTCATAGGACATGTCATAGACATTGACGATCCGCTTGCCCTTGAAGTCCGGAAAGATGTCCGAATAATAGGTCTGGTGTAGGATGTCCGCGCCCGACCTGCGGGCGAAAAAGGGGAACAGGGCATCGTTCATGGCATTGAACAGGCGCGCCGTTTTGGGAATGCGGGGACGGCGCATCCCGAAGAACGACTTGAAGCGGTGGCGCTCCTTCTCCAAGCCGTATTCGTTCACGTGGAATCCCATGAACAGGGAGACGCCAAAGTCCGGATTCCTGCCGATACGGCGAATGATTTCCGAGAAATAGCGCGTGATGCCGCTATAGGGATAGGCACTGAAGAATTCATGATCATACAGTAACCGGGTCATGGCTTCAGCTCCAAGAGCACGACTCCGTTGGCGGGAAGGTTCAGCCAGGCTTCCGCGCGCCCTTCGGCGTTGGCCTTCAACACGGCCGGAAACCCCTCCCTAGCCTCTTCCAGCCTGGCCAGCTTGCGGTAGGTTTCCTTGTTCGCCTCCCATACCGCGCGCTCCGACGCCCCGAACTGGTATTCCATGCACGCATCGGCGGTTTCGACGGAAAGACCCTTGGTCTTAAGATCCCTCTCGAGGGCCGGCAGGTAATTGGCATGGCCCGCGTCGACCCGGAAAGCCTTCAACCCATAGGCGCGCCCGGGCTCCAGGCCCTTCAGGCCGACCTGGACGCGTTCTTGCGCGGAGGAACCCCGGGAGGAGAGGTAATGATAGAGGAGGACATGGCGCGTGCCGGCTTTATCCTTAGATGCGATGGCATCGATATAGGGGCGCGCCAGGGAGAGGCCGCGGCGCCGGAGCCGGACGGCGGTCCTGGTTTCACCTTCCATGCGGCGGAACATCCCGACCACATTGGCCGTGGCCGAGGGAAGGCCTCCATGCTCGGTGAACTTGGAAATGTGATCGGAACTGACAAACCCCCATTGGACGAAGCGGTGCAACCCGGCGTCCAGAGCAATCTTGAAGACCGCGGCGTTCCAGGCGGCCCCCATTTCCGACCCTTCGCTCCGGTGCAGTAGCCGGCTCGTGAACAAGTTGCTTTCGGCCACGGTGATGCGGATGGGGTTGTGGGGAAAGAATCTACGGATGGTCAGGCGGAAGCGATCGACGATCCGCTCCAGGTTGCGCGGATCCTCGCCTATCTGGGATCCTTCGCCACCGTAGGCTGAAAATGAGAAGTCCAGGGTGTCCTTTTCGGAGCGGATGCGCGGCAGGGTCAGGTGGTCCGGACATCGGTTTTCCTTGCCCGACGCGAGCCAGCCGAAAAGCGGCGCGGCCCACGCGTCCTTGGAACGCATCATGCCGGCGTGGATCACCAGCAGGTTGCCCGGCGCCAGGTTCGCCGTGATCCCTGCATCCCGCATTCCCGCCAGGGTACAATCATAGAGGCGCTCGTACTCGAGCATGTTTCCGGGGTCCGAGACTCCCTGGACCCACCGGGGGTTCCAGGCATCGCCGTTGTCCGGTTCGCGGAGGAGTTGGTATCCCCATCCATCCATCTCCTCGGCGGTGAACGGCCCGGCGGCACGGATTTGGGTGAACAGCGCTTTGATATAGCGGTAATACTTCTCGTAATCCGTTGGCGCGTCCGTGACCCATCCGAAAGGGCCCGGGGTCCTGCGATCCGGCCGGCAGAGGGGGGCGGGCACGGGGCCGATATCCATCATCGGGCGTAATCCCTGGGATTTAAGGATCGCCAAAGCGCGGAAGAGCGGATGGGACAGGTCGAAAGCGGCCATGGTTCCGGCGGAATCCCGGTATAGGTCAGGCACTGAGAATTCCCCGTCCGGCCTGGCGCCGGTCGGCATCACCAGAGCGATTTCGGTGACGAAGGGCTCGAATTTCGGGGGGCGCGCCCGGTCCCAGCGTTTCCATGGCATCCAGACGTTCTGCCGGGCCCAAACGGGCCTGATCGTGGCCGGGGCCTCCGCCGTCACCGGGGAAACCCAGGGTCTGGCGAAGTCGATTTCGACCAAAGTGGAGGAGGATGCGGAACCCATGAAGAGGATCGCGAACAGGGACCGGCGCAGGCCCAAGGCACGAATCCCCATGACAGGCCTCAGTTGGTCTTCTGCCGTTCCAGAACGATCAGGGTTACTATCAGGCTGAGAATTCCGGGCAAGATCTGGATAATGGGCATGAAGACATTGGTCCAGCGCTTGTACTCGATGGCGGCGGGCACCACGATGATATCCCCGGGCGCCAGATCGCGCACGTCCTTAATTTGGGAGACGCCCTTATAAGTCGCGAGTACGTACACATTCTTGCCGTCCGCCTTGGATGTGTAGCCGTCGGCGTCGCCGATATAATCCGAGAAATCATTGCCGGACTTGAAGGGGAAGGCACCGGGTTTGCGCACGTTGCCACTGACGTAAATGCAGGTTTCCTTGCGGGGAATGTGGATCTCGTCCCCGTCCTGGAGCAGCGAAGCACCGCCCTTGCCGGAAGCATCGACCAGGGTGAAGTCCCCGGAATTGGACAGGTCGTTATAGGACGAGGCGACTTCGGGGCGCACGGTCTGCAGGGTGATGTTCGCCTGCTTGACGCTCATGGGCGTGACCGACGCGCTCCTGTCCGGCTGGCTGTTGAGCAAATCGTTCCGCTTCTTGTGCCGCAGGATGAAGACCCTCTCCGGGCTGCCTTGCGCGGTGGAACCTCCGGCTAGGCCTACCATGGCCTCGACGGATCCCCTCCCGGGCGAAACCGGATAGGTGCCGGGTCGCTTCACCTCGCCCGTGATCCGGACCGTGTCGGCGCGACCTTCGGAGGCCTTCGGGCCGATGCTGATCACATCGTTGTTGAAGAGCGGGATGGTCCTGGCCTCCGCCATGGACAGTGCCTTCATCGGTCCTGCGGCTTCACCTCCGGAGCGCTGGATTAGGACAGTGGCGGTGTCCGCCGTCTCCTTGAGGTTAGTCAGGGAAAGGAGGTCTCCCACGGTTTCGCCGGGGCGGACCGGAATCCAGCCGGAAACGAAATCCCGGACTTCGCCCGTGAGGTAGACCCGGGAATCGATCTGGTCGATGGCTATCATGTCGCCGGGATAAAGATAGGGATTCTGATCCGGATCTTGCTTGTTGAGGAAGCGGAGGAGATCGTATTCCCTTAGGCTGTCAAGGTTGCGCACGCGGACTCGGCGCATGTTGTACTTCTCCAGGGAGGGAATAGTACCGCCGTTAGCCAGCTTCAGGGCGTCAAGGATTCGCAGATTCCCGGGAAGGGACAGTGTTCCGGGGTTCGCGAGGGTTCCGGTGACGGTTACAGTGGAGGTCTTGATACGGTTTATGGTGACGTAGATTTCGTAATTCTTCCTCAGGCTTTTCTTCACCTTGTCGCCGATGATCGTTTTGGCCTTGGAGAGGGAAACCTTGCCGACGGGAATCAGCCCGAGTTCGCCATCGTAGAGGTTTCCTTCCGGATCCACGACCGGATAGTATTCCTGGCTGGGCATGCCGACGATGGAAATCTGGAAACGGTCCCCGCCGCCCACGAGGTAGCGCTGCGCGTCCAGTGAGTTGTCGAGGACCTCTTGGCCCATGGCCGTGCCCGGCTTCGACCCATCCATTTCCCCCATGATTTTTTTCCGGAGTTCTGGCGGAATGTCCAGGGCCTTGGGGGATCCGGGGAAACCAATGAGCAGGGACGAAGAGACCGCAAGGAGCAGGGATATGCGAAATGCCACGATGACGGTTTCCTCTCTTCGGTACGCCGCTTGTGCGGGTTGCGGTAAAGTTACTTAACTTCCGCCCACCGGCCCATGCCCGGATGCCATTCAGGCCGTCACTTGGCCAGGTTCAGCATCACTTCTTCGGCCTTCTGCTTGTCCCCCGCATTAAAATACACCGCCGCGACATTCTCAATCCCGCTGCGTCCCTGCAAACTTCCCTGGGCATACGCCGCCGTGAACTCCTCCAACGCCCGATCATACCGCTTCTGCCCAAAAAAGAGCATACCCCGCTTGAGCCGGATTTCGGCCTTCTTGATGCCCGCCTTCAATGCCCCTTCCAAGGTCAATAGGGCCAGGAAGTCATCGCCCTTACGTTCATGGATACTCGCGATGCGCATATACCACTCCGTGCGCTTGGGATCGATGAGCAGTCCTTCTTCGTAGGCCCGCACCGCTTTGCGGTCGTTCTCCCCAAGCTCGTGCAACTGCCCCAGGTAGAAGTACATGTCGGCCGGAGGGGATGGCAGGATCAGCAGGGCCTCGTCCATGGTCTTGACGGCGCTGCCGAAGTCGCGGATACGCCCATGCGCCTCGGCCATGGCCAGATAGATGTCCGCCTGGTTGGGTTCGATTTTCAGGGCGGCCTCGAAGTTCTGCAGGGCTTCGGTCACGTCGCCCGCCTTAAGGGCGATCTCGCCCAGCATCTGGTAGGCGTGCACGTCCGGCCCGTCGATTTCGATGGCACGCCGGAAACAGGGGAAGGCTTCGCCCACGGCGCCGAGATGGTAATAAACGTCCCCCAGGCGCATCCATGCCCGGGTGAAACCGGGGGCTTCCTCGAGGCTGCGGCGGTAGGCGACCACGGCCTTGTTGAGGGCTTTGGTCTGCACGTGGCAGTTGCCCAGGTTGAACCAGGCGAACGCGCGGTTGATACTGAATTTGTTGGTGCGCGCGGCCAGACGATACTGTTCCGCGGCCCCTGCGTAGTCGCCCTTTTCATAGAGCTTATTGCCGTTGAAGAGGGGGTCCTTCGAAGCGGCTTGGGCGGCGGGGTCGGTTGGGTTGCCCGGCGCGCCGCCTTCTTGCGACCAACCGGCCGAAGCCAGAAGAATGCAAACGCAAAGAATGAAGCCCCATCCTGCGGGCATACGCATCCCTGGCGATACCAAGGTATCACTGTTCAAAGTTGTACCTCTTCTTGAACCTCATGCGCACGGGGATCTTCTGAAAGGTGGCGGGCTTGAAGCGAATCCGTTTCACCGTCTCCATGGCGGAATTGGCGAAACCGTAACCCGCCGGTTCCTCCTTGATTACGGTCACCTGTTCAACCTGTCCCGCCTCGTTCACCACGAAGGCGAGATCCACGAAACCGGTGATGCCTTCCCGCTCGGCGCGCGACGGATAGTTGGGAGCGGGATCGGCACCGAGGGGCTTGGCGTCCGTATCCGCCTGTCCCAGCTCATAAGTCATGGCAGCCATGCCATCGCCCTTGCCGCCTCCGGTCCCGGACCCGATCCCGCCCGTGCGGTCGCCTCCGGACAGCAGCGACGGGCCTTCGCCGCCCGCCACGCTCAGATCGATCTTGAGGCCGCCGCCCGGGGTGGTGGGGCGGCTCGGGTTCGGCTGGGGTGGATTGATGGTCTGGGTCTTGATCTCCTTGATCTCGCGCTTCCGCTCCCGCTCCTGTTGTGGGGGGGCGATCGCCACCTCGGTGGTGACGGTCTTCGGGGATCGATGCGCGGCCACGGCGTTGCGCTGGATCAACACCTGAATATAGGGCACGAGCAGGTACAGGCCCATGTTCACCGCGGTCGCGATGGCGAGCACGGCGGCTATCCGCAAGAAGCCCTTCATTCCTACTTCATTCCTTCAAAGACGAGATGGAGACCTTTTTCACGTTGGCGAGATTGCACTCGTCCAGCACGTCCACGGCCTTGGCGATCTGGGCGTCGCGGTCGGCGACGATGACCACGGAGCGTTCCGGATCCTGGCTCATATACTGTTTGAGTACCGTGCCCAGGGCCTTGAGCGAAACCGGACTCTCGTTCACGTGAATGCTTCCGTCCTTGGTCACCCCGATGAGAATGGGCTGGCGGGGAAGGGACTTCGAGCTCGAAGCCTTCGGCTTGGAGATGTCGATGCCGGTCTCGCTGGTGAAACTGCTGGTGAACACGAAAAAGACCAGTAGGAAGAAGAGCACGTCGATGAGGGGGATGACGTTGATCTCCGCCGCCCGGCGCTCCCTGCGCTTCAGCCCGAATTCGTCGCCGCCGATCATACCGTAACTCCTTGGGCCCCTCGGGCACCCTTAGTGCCTGGAGCCGAATACATCCTTATCAGTCGGGTCGTTGCCGCCACGGTGGCATCCTCGATGCGGTCCGCGCGCTTGCGCAGCAGGTCATGGCAGATGAGCAAGGGAAAGGCGACCACCAACCCCGCTTCCGTGACCATGAGCGCCTGGGCAATGCCTCCGGCCATCATGGAGGGATTGCCTGCACCGTACAGGGTGATGACATCGAAGGTTTCCATGATGCCCGCGACCGTCCCCGCCAGGCCCAGCAGCGGCGCAGAAGTCGCGAGGATGGCGATAGTGTTGAGATGCCTCGAAAGCGGAGGCACGTCCCGCTGCAGGGCGATGCGCGCGTTTTCAACCATGGCCTTTTGTCCGCCTTGCCGAGCCTCGACCACGGAACCGGCCACCGATCCGAACAGTCCCTTGGGGCGCTTGCCCGGGGCCAGGGCCGCCGCCAGGGCGGACGAATCCGCCGGGGCTTTTTTCCAGAATGCCTCCGGGCTTCCGTCCATGGTGCGGAAGTGCCACCAGCGTTCCACTACTAGGAACCAGCCCACTTGTCCCGCGATGAAGATCGCGGCCATGACCCAGCCTCCCTGGGAGAGGATTCTCCAGAGATCCCGGATCGTCTGCATCAAGGGTTCGCTCACTTCGCGCTCCGCCCGCTTATCAGGTTGCGACCTTGGTCTTGGCCGAGGTCTTCTCGCCCATGGGCCACAGGGTATTCAACGCCTTCATCGCGTTGAACTCCGCGCTCGCGACCAGGCGGTCCACCCGGTTGGCCAGCCAGTTGTGGCCGAGCAGGGTGGGGATGGCGACGAGCAGGCCGGTCTCGGTGGCAATGAGGGCCTCGCCGATGCCGCCCGCCAGCAGCTTGGGGTCATTCACGCCGAATTCCGTGATGACCTGGAACATGGAAATGAGGCCCGACACCGTGCCGAGAAGGCCCAGCAGTGGGGCCGCAGCCGCCAGCACGGACAAGGTGGTGAGATGGCGCTCGAGCATGGGCACCTCATGAAGCAGGGTCTCCTGAACCTCCTTCTCCGCGCCTTCCCGATCCTTGCCTTCGCTTGCCGCCGCGGCCGCGATGACCTTGAGCACCAGGCTCTTGGGCTGCTTTTCGCTCAAGGCCACGGCATGGCGCGGATTCGAAAGCAGGCTTTCCTGCGCTTCCGCGACGGTCTTGGTGCCGCCGGAACGCCGACCAATCAGGTAGATGAGCTTGCTGAAGAATAGGTACAGGACGATGAAAGGGACCACGAGCAGGGGCCACATGAAAATGCCGCCCGTCTTGAGCATTTCCTTGAAATGCTGGAAGAAGGTTTTGTCCTCCTTGGTCATGTAGGCCTTGCCCTGGGTCTGATTGGGGAGGATATCGATGGGGATGGCTGCCGCGCCGGCTTCGCCCTTTATGAGTTTGGCCATGTTGGCGGCAAGCGCCGTCGTGGCTTCAGCAGGAAGGTTTTCGCGCCATTCATACGGGGTCAGCGCGCCTTCGCCGGCTTTCACCAGGAGTCCGACCGCGCCGGTCTTGTCGTCCCGGTAGGCCGAGGCGACCATGCCCAGGCGCAGCAAAGCCCCTTCTCCCGGACTTTTGTCGGCGCGCAGGAATCCGCGCTTCTCAAGGGAGATTTCCCGGGTTAAGGCGAGTTCGGAGGCGTAGTAACCCGCTACGTCGCTCAGGATTTCTGCGGGCGCGTCGCGCTTGGTGTCCGCAGCCTTGAGCACCACGTTGAACCGCTGCATGCGCTCGGGGATCTTGGCGGGAAAGGATTTCTCCACCTGGGAGGTCATTTCGGAAATCCTATCCCTGAGCAGCGGGGCCAGCGAGAGAAACTGGATTTTCGCGCCCTCGGCGCCCGCTTCCGCTTCCTCGGCGTCCTTGGCCAGGGACTGGATTTCCTCGTGAAAGCGGTCGGCTTCCAAGTTGCGTGTCTCGAGCTGGTTCTTCAGGTCATCGTAGGACTGATTGAACTTCTCCCTCGCGTCCATGTCCGCGCGTTTGTCTTCCCAACGCTTGGCGATGACCTTGTCCCGCAATTGCCTGGCCTTCTCCAGATCGGCCTTCAAGGCCTCTAGTTTATCGGCGTTTTCGTTCACCGATACCTGGGCAGAGACGACGGCCGGCGCCATGGCGCAGATCCATGCCGCCAACAGGCCCGTTGCCATCGCGTTTCCCTGTTTGAACGGGATCATCATTTTCCCACCTCGACCGGCTTGGGAGCCTGGAACGGAATGTTCACCAGCCTGGGCGCCACCTTGCCCTGGGCCACCTTAACGGTCGCGAAGATCTCTTCGCGCGTTTTCGGCGTCAAATCGGATTCCCGCCAAACATAGCCGGAATCGACCTTGGCTAGGTAGGCCGCGGTTTTGCCGTCATCGCCCGCGAAGGCCAACAAGGCCGCCCCCAGGCGGAGGTAGCTGCCTTCATGCGAGGCGCCGTCGCTGCCTTGGAGCGTGCCCCGGTAAATTTCCGTGTCGTAGGCGAAATCTAGGGAAGCTTGCGACAGGGTGAAAAACCGACTGAGGCCATCTTCCACGCCTACGGTGCCGTTGTCGATGGCATTGGCGAGTTCTTCCAGATCGGAAACGCGCTTGTCGCGGTTATACGGGAAATCCTTCTTGAGCAAGCCGGCCAGATCACGGGCCTGTTTAGAAAGGGCCTTGACGAAGTCCTTCTGGCGGGCATTGAATTGCGCAGTCTGGGCGCGGAAACCGGCCTTTTGCTGGCGGGCCCGATCCACTTGACGCTTGAGGCTATCGATTTTGCCCCCGGTCAGGCGGATTTGATCCTGAAGGGCCTTCAATTTGGCGGCCTTTTCCGTTTCGAAGTCCCCGGCGCGCTTGCGATCGGTCTTGTGGAGATCCTTTTCGCGTTCGATCTCTTTTTCCACCCGGTCCAGTTCGCGCTGGACGGAAGATAGGGTCTCCTGGGCGGCGACACGGGCCGGGGCCAGCATCAGCCCCGTGGCCAGGCATGTCATTATCAAGGCTCTCAAAGCTCGTATCGGCAAGGATCGCTCCTCTGTTCCCGGTGGTCCATTTTACGAGTGGTAAATTACCAAACCGCCTTGGGATCCACCCGTGGTAAAGGTAAAAAAAAGGAATCGAAGGTTTTAAGGCCGAACGAGGGGGGCAGGGGAAGCCTGATTCTCGCTGCGGTAGAAGCGGAGTATGTCCTCAAGGTCGGGACGACAGCCGCCACAACCTGTGCAAACGCGCAGGCGCGCGCTCAATTCCTCGACGGATGAGCATCCGGCCTCGATGGCAGAGACGATGGCGGGTTTTTCGACCCGGAGGCAATAACAGACTAAGTCCGGCATTCCGGGGGTGTCTCCAGGGTTACCCTATGCATTTGGATAGTATACAAAGCGGCGGAGGCATCGGGCAGCAAAAGCCGCCGAAACTTTATCCGCCGAGCTTGGCTTTAACGACCTCGCTGACGAGCTTGCCGTCGGCCTTGCCTTGGGTCAATGGCCTGATAATGGCCATCACGGCACCCATATCCTTGGGCGATGTGGCGCCTGCCTGGGCAACGGCATTGGCCACCAGAATTTCAATTTCGGCCCGGTTCATCTGGGTAGGTAGATATTTCTCCATGATGGCGATCTTGCTCCGCTCCAGGGCGGCGATGTCGTCGCGGACCACCCCCGCAGCGTTCTTGCCGGTGGCGTTGTCCAAAGTCTCCCGGAATTGCTTGAGGGCCTTGGAAACCATGCCGGAAAGGTCGATGTCTTCGGCTGGTTTGTGATTGTTCATTTGGAAGGTTTTCACTTCCGCGAGCAGGGTCCGCAAGGTGAGCACCTTCAGCTGGTTTTCTTCCTTGCGGGAGGGTTCCCGGTCCTTCATGGCCGCGATGAGGTCGGCGTTGATCTGATCGAGTATCATGGCATTCCTTCTTTGCCGGCCGGGCGGGAGGGCCCGATGTTATACCGGTGCGGTAAATCTAGGTAATAGGAAGCGGGAAGAAAGAAGGGACTCAGAGGATGGCGGGATTGCGATGCACCAGGCGGCGCACGATGGCGAATTCGGCTTTCTGTAACTTCTGCAGGTGGGTTTCCTCGTCGGAGGTGTCCTTCCTGGGCTGGAAGTGGTTTTCTGCCTGCCTGATTATATCGTCGATCTCGGTTTCGGGAATCCATTTCGAAAAGAATTCCGTCATCGAATCCACGGATTCGAATCCGTAGCGTTCGCTGCGTCTATCGCTGGGTGACGAGACCATGGGACTCCCTCCAAGCCGACGCATACCAATGATTTACAGGTAGTGGATCGGATCGGTTGTATTGTATGTGGAAAGAAGGCCGGAAACAAGGAGTCCCTTCCCCCGGTTTCCTGGATTTTCCATAATATCGCAAAATGCTGCAACAGCTGTCGGCATTGAAGCGGAAGTTCCAATAAGGGTATTCTAGGCAGTATGGGATATTTGGTTTAAGTCGGGAATATTGAGGGGGCATGATGCAGGAGAGCGATAACACCGAACGCAGAAACATGGTCTTCGTCTTCGCGAACCTGCACGGGCTGGCGCGCTATTTCGGCAGGATGCTGCCGCTGGAGGCCATCCAGGAAGAGGTGATCATCGCGACCCGGGAATTCCGCCACCGTGCCACTTCTTCGGCGTCCGAGACCCAATTGGAATTCGTCAAGCTTTGCGAAGTCCGCCTGGTGCGCAAGGCACAACAACTCGAAATCTCGATCTGATTCCGGCGCTTTCGGCCCGATTCTCCGGGAGTAGCCCCGGAATCATCCGAAACAGGCACCGCCTCCGTTACAATCCTGATTCACATCAAGTAATGGAAATCCACTCGTGATCTTTTTTCATTAGATCTAAAGCCCCTACCGGTCCTACCAAGCATAGGCAAACAAGGGCGATTAAGAGGGTCTATGACTATGATTCAATCCATTGAAGAACTCCTGTCGGCATACAATGCGGATCCCTACGCCAAGGTCTCCATCGCCATGGAAAGCGGCGGATACTTTTTCAATGATTCCTGGGGGGCGTCGAACCTGGAGTTGGAGCCTGAGATGGCGGGTCGCCTGCATAATCTGGGAATCATCTACATCTATGACGGAGTCTTGGAAGTCAATCCCATGGCAATCCGGATCCTAAATCGGATGGATTCCGAAGGCAAAACCCTAACTGGTTGGGCTTTTAGGAGCGAAATCGATGGGAGTAAAGAGCTTTATCGCATCGAACATCGCGATGAATTGATGCAGATGGAGAATGCTTAAGAGATCCCGCTGGTAAGAATGGGTCGGGATCTTGAAGTCCTTGTGGATACCTTGGTTTCATTTTGCTCTCCTGCGCCACCCGCTGGATGCTCCCCTTGAATGCAAGTCTTTCAACCCCCACAAGGATTGTAAATCCCACTCCAGTCCGTTCTCAACCCGGGGATGAAATCCCGGATATAGTTGTAGTA
>JALYSE010000026.1:23229-28360 GCA_030854955.1 Fibrobacterota bacterium
CCTGCGCCACCCGCTGGATGCTCCCCTTGAGGATGAAAAAGGAGTTTTGCTAGAGCACTTAGTTGCATAAAAAAACGGCGATTCCCAGCTCTGCAGGCATTGCCATGCACCCTGAAGCCGCGGCTGAAGTTCCATAAGGCGAGGCTTACGGATGCGCCAGTCCTGACCAAGGTGGAATCCTTTTCCTGTATCACTTCTACGGTCATGGCTCTGTCATCCGTTCATGCGACTTTACAAGCCGGATCCGGGAAGCATCCAGGTGCAGGGTTTGTTCAAGAAGCATCTCGCAAAGCATTTTCGCATAATCGCTCAAAACCTTCGTATGCGCTTCACGCCGTTTCGGAAGTTCTTTCGGGCCGCTTGCGGGCGGCTTGGGACTGATGATAAAACAGGGGTACGATCTTTTTTCCATGCATTCCTCCTATGGGGCGGCATTCAAAATCCAATGGATATGAAATGGGCCTAAAGGCCCAGTGCTTGCTGCAAAATCCGGGATTTCAGAAAAGTGCGGGAGGCCCAAGTTCATCAACTTCTTTTTCATGAATCCCTGTTTCATTATTTCATTGATCCGTTCAAGGCCCACTTACGGGATTTTGGATTTCGAATGGAGCCTTGATGCGAAGCGTGATGTTCCTTCCTGGGTCATCCGCATAATAGCGGAATCGGTTGGAGTAGTCCCGGTAACTCGCATCCAGAAGGTTAGCCGCCTCCAAATCGAAATCCAGGGAACCGGTCTGGAGCGGCAGACTGAACCCGACCCGGGCGCGGACCAAGGCATAGCCTTCGGGCGGAGGCGCATAGTCCAGGCTGTCGGCGGGGGCATGGGTTTGTTTAAAGACCTTCTGCACCGAAAAGGAGGCGTGCAAGGCGTGCAACCCCCACAAGGATTTTAAATCCCACTCCAGTCCGTTCTCCACACGGTCCGCGGGCATGAGGATCAGGTAGTCCCCAGTGGCTTCGTCCACGGCACGCAGCAAGGAGCCCTTGGCGGCATAGCTGAAGCCTTTCAAAAGCGTCAGATGGAATCCGCCCTCGACGCCCTTGAAGCTGGCATCGGACTGGCGGTAGCGGAAGGTGGGAAAGGCTCCCCGGATGGTGAGAGTGGGCGGCCGGCTCGGTACGAGTTGGATGAAATCCCGGATATAGTTGTAGTAGGCGCTGAATTCACCGCGCAGGCGGCCGGGTCCTTTCCATTCCACGGCCGCGTTGATATCGTAGGCCCGCTCTGGTTGCAACTCCGGGTCGCCAATTTCAATCGCGGCCGCGCCATGATGCAAACCTTCGCTAAACAATTCGTTCACGCCCGGAGGACGGAAGGCCGTGGACAGATGCAGTTTCAAGGCGATCTCGTTCCGGGGATGGAAGGCACCGCCCAGCATTCCCGAGGGATTGGCGAATTCGAAGGCGCGGTTTACCACCTCCCCGCTCACGCGCTTATAGGCCCGCAGGAACTTGTAATCGTAGCGCGCGCCGCCTTCGGCTTCCCAGGCCCCTTGTTCCCAATGGACCGTGCCGAATACGCCGCCGCCCGCGTCGAAGAAGTTGGGGATGAAGGGCCGGCCATGGTAGAGATTGAATTGCATGATCCCCTTCGTACCTAAGCTGGTATTGACACTGGCCATTGGCCGGTGATCCCAGGCAAGATCCGCGGTCTCGGTGGTGATCCGGTATTCCAGCTCGGGAAGATTGCGGGCAGCAAGTTTATCATTTAGGGGCTTGTGATCATATTCCGCGCGGATATTGTGCTGCAAGGCATAGGTGGCGTTGAGCGTCGACTTTTCCGACGCTTTTACATTCCCCCGCACCTTAACCAGGTGATGGGTCACATCCTGGCTGGGTCGAGCGATGTCGTAGGAAAATGGCGCGTCCACCAGGGGTGCTTCGCGGTTGAGGGCCGCGGCCAGGTCGCTGAGGCTACCGATATGAGATCCCGAGAAGAGACCGAGCTCGCTATGAAATCGGCTGTAGAAGAATTCCATGCCCGCCTTCGGTCGCGTGATTCCCAAAGCTGTGGAGAATGCACTCTCCTCGAAGGCGGTATTGTTGAGCCGGTATTCCGGGGTGGCGGAATTACCACCCTTCCGGGCCGTGCCCTGGAGACGCCATCCCAGTCCCGGGACCGCCGAGGACCCGCCTTCCGCCGTCGCCGAGGCCGCCCCGGCCCCGTTGTTGGAAAACCCGGCCAGGTGGACTTCGCCTCCATACCCGTGCTTTGATCGCAAGGGCCAGGGCTCCACCAGCACCGCGCCGCCCATGGCATCGGCTCCATAGCGCACGCTGGATGCCCCCTTTACCACGGTGAGGCGCGAAGCCAGGAAGGGATCAATTTCGGGGACATGCTCTAAACCCCATTGCTGACCTTCTTGCCGCACCCCATTGTTCATGATGACAATGCGATCGCCCTGCAATCCCCGGATGACGGGCTTGGCCATGGTGGATCCCGTGCGGAGGACGGTCACGCCTGGCAGCGCCTCCAAGGCATCTCCCAGGGAATTGCCCCGGGTTCGGTCCAATTCCTTCCCGGAGAGGGTCGATTGGGCAAGAGTCGAATTCAGACGAACTGGCCTTTTTGCCGTCGCCACGGCATCGGGAAGCTCCAAGACGGGTTCCGAGAACTTGGAAGTATCAGCCTTGGTGAGTGCGGGCCTGGTGACCGCCATGGCCGAGTCCGGTTCCGACCAGGCGCGATCCGCCAATCCTCTTAGAAGGATCAGAGAAGCCACCACGCTGCAACACAGGCAGCCCTGGCGGAAACAGGAGGGATCTTCGGCCATGGCTATAACCTACTACTGAATGGTTACGTTGAAGGTGACCTCAACGTCGGTCTCCCCGGTATTGATATCGCTTGTATCGTTCTTCAGGATGGTATTACCCTCCTGTTGGTGCTTCAGGGTAACTTTGAGGGTACCCGTCCCCGCAGCTGCCGTGGTCTGGGTGGTAATGAGGCCCACGGGACGATTGTTCTTGTCTTTGTCGGCATAGGCCACAGTGAGGTTGGCGGAAGCGGGAGTATAGAAGACTTGGTGGACATGGCCTTCCTCAGCCACCTCCTCGGACATTACCATCGCCGGAGTCTTGGTTTCATCCAGGAGGGTCAATTCCACCGAGTACGCGGCGTTGGCCTTGAGCGTGACGGTCTCGTTCTTCTCCAGCACGTCTCCGCCATGGCCGAATCCCTCCTTGAATTTAATGATGGCCTCGGACTTGTCGGAGGCATCGGCGTTGTTGACATAACTGAGCTTCACCGTGGTGAAGGACTCCTGCTCATTGCTGTCCTTGGGATCGGAAACATTGCAGCCTGCGAGAATCAGAAGGCCGGAAGCGACGGCGAGAGTGGGAAATACGGATCGGGTGCGGGTACGGAATTCCTGGAACATAATAGACCTCTTGGGTTTATGGTTGTGAATCGAAACGAAAGGAATGGAAAACGAACGGGGGCCGGAGTATCCGGTAGGCTATGTAAAAAGGATCAAGCGGAAAACGCCAAACGGGTGGCCTTGCGGCAATCCCGGATCATTTTTCGATGCCGGATATCAGGCGGAAAGGAAAGAGGGCGGGGCGCGAGAGGGCGGGAGAAGGACTGCGGATGCCGAAAAAGTGGGTGCACGGGGAAGGGGAATCCGTTCCAGATGGAAGACAGTGGAAAAGAAAACCTGGGATTGCACGAGAGGTGCGTTTTGGGAAAGGGCCCCCAGGAGGCAGAGCTGGCACTGCTCGTCGGAATCGGAATTTCCTTTACGGTTATGGCCAGCGTCCTGGTGGCTGTGCGCCGGGACGTTTTCGTGCAAGGCGGAATCCGCGCTCAAGGTCAGGTCCTGAGCATGATGGTGCAAGGCGGGGAATTGAGACAGGTTAAAAAGGCAGAAATAGAAAACCAGGACGAGCCAACGCATGGCCTTTGCCCTTACAGTCGGAAGATGGATTGCCTGCTTTTTCATTCGCATCGATTCAGGCGGATTGAGCTCCGTCCTGCTGCGTAAAATAAGGTGAAGTCTTGCCATTGTCAACTTATTGCGGAAGTTGAGCCCATGTTGCTTTCAAAAGGAAGGAAAATGCGAACCAGGGATCTGGCGGGAGCCATTTTCGGGATAATAACCAAGTGGAGCGGGGGCTATCTTCCCATTTAATTGATATTGAATTATTATTATATATTAAGCCGATTAACCCGCACGGATGCAGGAGATGGAAAATGGCAAATGATGGTAAGACCCCGATCACGGTACTGACCGGATTTCTTGGATCAGGAAAAACGACCTTATTGAACCGCATCCTCAAGGAAAACCACGGAAAACGGATCGCCGTCATCGAAAACGAATTCGGTGAGGTGGGCGTGGACAATGAACTGGTCATAGGCGCCGAAGAAGAAATCTTCGAGATGAATAACGGTTGCATCTGCTGCACCGTGCGTGGTGACCTGATCCGGATCCTGGGAAACCTGATGAAGCGAAAGGACAAGTTCGACTACATCCTGGTCGAGACAACGGGCATGGCCGACCCAGGGCCTGTGGCCCAGACCTTTTTCGTGGACGATGAGATGAAGGAAAAAGTCACCCTGGATGCGATTGTCACCATGGTGGACACCAAGCATATCTGGAACCATATCGATGAGAGCAAGGAAGCGCAAGAGCAAATAGCCTTTGCCGACGTAATCCTGCTGAATAAAACCGACCTGGTCACTCCGGAAGAATTGGCGGCCTTGAAAAAACGGATCACCCGCATGAACGCTTCCGCTCGAATCCTGGAAAGCCAAAATGCGGTGGTGGACATGGAAGACATATTGGACGTACGGGCCTTCGATTTGAAACGCGCTTTGCAGGTGGACCCCAAATTCATGGAGCCGGAATATCCTTTTGAATGGGGCGGGGTCTTTCATTTGCAGGCGGGAACCTACCAGCTTGAATTCAGGAAAGGCCCGGACACTTCCATGAAATTGGTATTGCTTCCCGTGCAGGAAGCCGGAGCACCGTCCCAATCCGATCTCGAGCCACACCTGATGGAGGCTGTGCTACTGTTCTCGAGTGGATCGCGGGTGTCTAATTCGGAAGAATTCCTGACCCCGGGTCCGTTCCTTCATGAATTGAACCTATCCCCGCTCCATGACGATCCGGTATCCAATCCAGCGGTCCGGTTC
>JALYSE010000396.1 GCA_030854955.1 Fibrobacterota bacterium
CAAGGTGACCGGCGAGCCCGTCACCGTCACCTTCCGCAGCACTACCCCGGAAGGCAAGAAGTCTTTGATCCGCACCTATACCTTCTTCGCGGACAGCAACAAGATCGTCCACCACCTGGAAGCTTCGGCGCCCATGACCTCCTATGCCATCGGTTGGAACTCCGGTCTCGCCGAGACGGAGGAAATCCTGGTGGGCAAGGGCATTGGCCTCATGAGCACGGTCTTCAGCGAGGTTATCCTGGACAACGGCGTGAACGTGGAGCGGGTCGCCTTTGACGGGTCCCAGACATTCAACGCAGAGAGCGGGGTGCTCAAATGGGCAGGCCTGCGTCGCAAGTACGTGGCTGCCCTGATCAACTTCAACCGCGAGACCACCAACAAGGTCGTGGCCGTCGGCAAGGTTCCGGAAGGCCAGGATTCGGACTATCCCCATGATTATAAACTGAACATCTATGGGAACAACTACGACGAGAAGACCCTGGATTTCGATTTCATCATCCTGCCCCTCGCCTACGACAACCTTCTCGGCTACAACCAGAACTACGAGAAGATCATCTTCTCGGGATGGGAAGCCTTCCTTAGGGCCGACGTCTGGTACGTGGGCTTGTGCGGCATGGTGCTGCACCTGTTGAACTTCTTCTATGGGTTCGTCCACAATTACGGCGTGGCCATCATCCTGCTCACCCTCCTGGTTCGGGCCGTGACCTTTCCCTTGACCATCGCCCAGACCAAACAGGGCGTCAAGATGCAGCAGCATATGCCCGCCATCTCCAAGATCCGCGAGAAGCATAAAGGCCAGCCCCAGAAGGCCAATATGGAAATCATGGAATACTACAAGAAGGAAGGGGTTAATCCCCTCTCCGGTGTGATGGGTTGTTTCCCCGTGCTCCTGCAGATGCCCATCTTCATCGCCCTGTTCAACGTGCTGGGCCGGGCGGTGGAGTTGAAGGATCAGCCCTTTGCCCTGTGGGTCACCGATCTGTCCCTTCCGGACGTGGTGATCGAAAGCTTTAAAATTCCCTACCTGTTTCCCCTGGGCCTCACCATCTTGCCCTTCTTCATGGCCGCGACCATGTACTTTCAGATGAAGCTGTCCATCAAGGATCCGAACCAGAAGTTCATGGTCTGGATGATGCCCATCATGATGTTCGTCTTCTCCTGCTCCTTCCCGTCGGGCCTGGTGCTTTACTGGACGGTCTCGAACATCTTCACCATCGGCCAGACCTACTTCTACACCAACAAGCTGACGCCCAAGACCGTTCTGGTTGCGGATGACAAATCCGGCAAGAAGCTTCCGTCGCCGCGCAAGCCGGCGAAGACCTAGGCAATCGGGGCGTCGCACGATGATGCACGGCGTGCACGGCGTGGACGAAAGGCATGGCGACAGCATCGTCGCCCTGTCCACCCCTCTGGGGACATCCGGTCTGGCGGTCCTCCGCCTGTCCGGTCCTGCCTGCCGGGCGGTCGCTTTGGCCTATCTGGGCCGCCGCGAATTGGAACCGAGGCACGTCTATCACGGCGCCTTTCGGATCCCGGCCGCACCCGATGCGGTCTTGATGGGCAAGACGCCTCCTCCGGTTCCATCTCCTTCGCCCGCAGGCGAAATCCTCGATAGGCTGAACTACGTATTCTTCCCGGGACCCGCCAGTTCCACCGGCGAAGATGTCCTGGAGATCTATCCCCACGGCAATCTCCTGCTCATCGACCGTCTCTTGAAATCCCTGCTTGATCAACCCGGGGTGCGCTTGGCCGGCCCCGGGGAATTCACCCGGCGCGGCTTCGAGAGCGGCAAAATCGATTTGCTCCAGGCCGAGGCCGTGGGCCAGCTCATCCATGCCCAGACCGTCTCGGCGCTCCGCAACGCCCAGCGTATTGTGGCCGGAGGACTGAGCGCGCCCCTCAAGGAATTGCGGGATGCTTTGGTCGATTTGTCCGTGAGGCTGGAGCTGGACGTGGACTTTTCCGAGGAAGAGGCGGATCCGGATTATGCCTCCTGGACCCCGCGCCTGGAAAGCGTGCTCGCGGCCCTGGCGAAGCTGGCGGCGGGATTTGAAAAAGGCCGGGACCTTTCGCGGGCCCCGCGGGTGGTGATCCTGGGCGCGCCCAATGCGGGCAAATCCAGCCTCATCAATGCCCTGGTCGAAGAGGATCGATTGCTGGTCTCGGATATTCCCGGCACCACCCGGGATTATGTGGAGG
>JALYSE010000240.1 GCA_030854955.1 Fibrobacterota bacterium
GGTCTGTATTTCCAGAAACACCAGGCGGCCGAAGCCGCAGCGGGCCTACGCCTGTCGGAACTGCTTTCCGCCCCGGATTCCGGATTGAATGCGAACCAGGTGGGAAACCTCCTAGATACGGTATTGAACAGGTTTCCCCTGCGCCTTTCCTCCGCCGCGGACGCACCCGCGATGATCTTCGATCCGCGCCAGCAGGAGGCCTTGGCCCTGGCCCTCCGCAAACGCTTCACGGTGATTTCCGGCGGACCGGGAACGGGCAAGACCTCCCTGGCGGCCAACCTGCTCAGGGCCTGGACCCGGGCCTGGCTCGACCGTCGCGGAAAGGAGGTGGTCACGCCCGCCGATACGGTTCGGCGTCTCAACCCAATTTCACTGACCGAGGCCACACCGCTGCCCGAGGCGCCCATGCCCCGCATCCGCTTGGCCGCGCCTACCGGAAGGGCCGCGCAACGCCTGGCAGAATCGCTCCGCCGCAGCCTGGAAAGCGTCCGCCATGACAACCAGGACGGCGAGGATGGCCACGGCCACCAAGGCGGCCACCAAGACGGTCACCAAGACGGTCACCAAGACGGAAAAGACCCCGCCGCCGAATCCGAGCCCGATCGCTTCGTCGCGGATCTACCCTGCGAAACCCTGCACGCCCTGTTGCGCTACAATCCCGGAACCGGCGAATACTTCCACCAGGCCCATCGCCCCATCCCCGCCGACATCATTGTGGTGGACGAGGTTTCCATGGTGGACATCTTCGCCCTGTCGCGCCTGCTGGATGCCCTGGAAAAGCACGCTTGCCTGGTTCTGCTGGGCGACATGGATCAGCTTCCCTCGGTGGAGGCCGGATCCGTGCTCGCCGATCTGGTTCCGGGCCCCGGTGTTTCCGATCATGCGCTCCGCGATCATCTGGTGATCCTGGAGCGCAGCCATCGCTCCGAAGCGGGTATCCTGGACGTGACCCGCCGCATCAACGCCATGGACGGGACGGGCGCTTTGGCCGCCATGTCTGCGCCATTGACCTTATCGCCTCCGGCCTGGCCCGTCACCTATGCCGAGGAGGGCCGCAAGGTCACCCCCGGAGGAGGTTGCCGCATGCTGGCTCCGGCCCATGGCGATGGTAGGCCCGCAGACTACCGCGCGGGATGGGCCGCATGGCTGGATTCCTGGATCGATTTCCACTATCTCAATCATTCTTTCCATCCCGGAAACCATCCCGGGCGCGCTCTCGCGACTCCGCGGAGCGCGTCCTACGAAACCCTGGTGGCCGGACTTTGCGAATACCGACCTCCCGAAGATGCTTTGTTCCACGCCGCCCTCGCCTGGAAAGCCTCCGTCCGCCAATCGCCCTCCGCAGCGTCTGACCATCCCGGGTTCGTCGAGTGGTTCGGCCGCCTGGGGGAACTCTTCGCCTATCTCGACCAAGCGCGCATCCTGGCCTTCACCCGCAAAGGCTGGCACGGATCTGTTTCCGTCAATCGCCGCATTCGCGAGCGCCTCGTGCGCCAATGGGATCCGCGCGCACCGGTCATCGGGACGGAAGGTTTCAACGGCTCGCCCATCCTCATCCTCGAAAACGATCATTCCAAAGGGCTCTTCAACGGCGATGTCGGGGTGCTGCTCCGGCTGGCGGGCCGATCCCTCGCCTTTTTCCGCCGGGCGGATTCCTTCCTGGCTTTCCCGGCTGCGTTCCTCCCCCGCCACGAAACCGCTTTCGCCATGACCGTCCACAAAAGCCAGGGATCGGAATATGATCAGGCGCTGCTGGTGCTGCCCGAATCGGGAAATCGCCTGCTGTATAAGGAAACCCTGTACACGGCCCTGACGCGAGCCCGCTATTTCGCCGGCATTTACGGCCCGGAGGAGGTTTTCCTGGAAGCGGTGGGCCGGAAGGTGGTTCGCGAATCCGGATTGCCATCCTACTTGGGGACCAGGGACCGGGCTTGATGAATTTCTATTTTTCAGTTTGAAAAAAGGCCGAAACGGATGCGCCAGAGCCAATTTTCCCTTGCCCACACCCCGACCAGATGGTTTAATAGATCCAATCCGGGAAACCACCCGATGAATAGTTGGCCGATCTACCATGCCTTTGATTGAAGTCGTAAGCAGCCCCGCCAATCTCCAGACGAACCGCTTCCCGCTGCGGGAAGGCCCCAACGTTCTGGGCCGGGACAAAGGCTGCGACATCGAAATCCCCGATCCGCGTATCTCTTCCAAGCATTGCATCATCATGGTGACCGGCGAAAACGTCGAGTTCATCGATCAGAACTCTACCAACGGCATCTACATCGACGATCAGCGCCTACGCAAGGGAAAATGGGCCGTCGGCGCCACCGTATTCATGGGCAATACCGAGATGCGCCTCAAGGGTGGGCCTTCCATCGACCTGGGGGTCAAGACCGGCACGTCCCAATGGGGCCATAAGGAAACCGCCCCCGGGGGTGGCGGCCCCGCCATCAACAACGCGAATTTCGATTTCAATATCGTCCAGGAAAAGAAGATCGGGGTTGAGTCCCAAGGCGATGACGCACGTCCCGGCCTGGAAAACTTTTCCAAGCGCATGCAGGTCATCAACCGGATGATCAAATCGGTCACCGCCACCCTGACCATTCCCGATCTGCTCGACCGCACCATGACTTTGCTCTTCGAAGTATTGAATTGCGACACCGGCTACATCATCATCACGGACCCGGTCAATCAGGATGCCATCAACGCCCACGTGGCCTACGAACGCGGCAAGCGCAAGGAAAACCTCGAGGACAAGCTCTACAGCCGAACCCTGGTGTCCACCGTGATCCAGAAAAAGTCGGGCTTCATCTTCGACAGCGACGAGAGCGGCGAGCAGGATCAGTCCCTCAGTATTTTCCAGCTCCGCATCAAATCCGCCCTCTGCTGCCCGATCCATTCGGAGGGGCAGATCTTCGGCGTCATCTACCTGGACAACAAGAAGCGCGGGGCCAAATTCAACGGGGACGATCTGGACCTGACCATGAACATCGCCGGCATCGCAGGGGTGGCCATCGAGAACATGCAACTGTACAAGAAGCTGGAGACGGAAACGCTCATCCGCGACCACCTCAAGCGCTTCTGCTCCCCGAACATCGCCGAGAAGATCATCGCCGAGCGGGGCAGCAGTGATTTCCACCTGCAATCCCAGAAGACGACCGTGACCGTACTGTTCGCGGACATCCGCGGGTTCACCCCCCTCTCCGAGACCCTGGCGCCCCTGGAAGTGGCGCAACTGCTGAACAATTATTTCTCGGAGATGTGCGCCATCGTGTTCGCCAACGGCGGCACCCTGGACAAGTTCATCGGCGATTGCATGATGGTGCTTTTCAACGCCCCAGTGCACGTGTCCGACCATGAATTCATGGCCGTCAAGACGGCCCTCCAGATGAAGATTCGCCTGCGCCAGATGCTGCCCAAGTGGCAGGCTGCGGGCATCCCGGAATTCCAGGTCGGCATCGGCGTGAACACCGGCGAGGCGGTGGTAGGCAGCATCGGTACCACTTCGCGCATGGAATACACCGCCATCGGCGACACCGTGAACATCTCCTCGCGGGTTTGCGGGATCGCCAAACCGAATCAGATTCTCATCACCGAAGCCGTTTGGGAAAAGGTGAAGGATCGCTTCCGCACCGTGGCCATAGGAGCGACCCAGCTCAAGGGCAAGTCACGACAGGTGCTTGTCCACGAAGTCGTGGACGATCTGGGCAAGTAGCCGCCGCGCCCACTCGCCGGGTGTTTTTCCAAACCCGAAATAGGCCTGGGATCGCGGAAGTTTGCTGTTGCGCGAATCCGCGACCAAACCCTCGTCCTATTCTGTCTATTGTAATCTCCCCGGGCTTCCTCCTGGCCTCCTAATCCTTTTCTCTCCGAAGGGCCCTGATCTCATCCAATACGGATTGAAGCTCCTTCCTTAAAATCCCGACTTGCTGGGCTCCTGCAATCTCTCCCGACTCCTCTTCGGCGTCGCGCCCGACGAAGAAGGTCGCGAGGGCCGCCGTGAAATAGCCGAACACGGCGAAGGAGTAGAGGGAGAGAAGGACGCAGAGGATGCGCCCTTCGGGCGTTATCGGCCAAAAGCCGGAGCCCATTGTCGTAAGGATCATCGCCGTCCACCAAAGCGCCTCTCCGAAGTCCTTGAGGCCGGCGCTCGTTCCTCCTTCAAAGGCGTAGATGCCCGCCGATCCGCCCATGAGAACCAGCAGGGAGAGGGCCAGCACGTACCCGAAGCCGCGCCGACCCATGCTCGCGCCCAGGCTGCGCATGCCCCGGTTCAGGGATCCGAAGATCCGCACCAACCGCAATCCGCGGGCGGCGCGAGCGGTACGAATCACGTTAAGCAGCCGGACCGCACGGAATATCCTCAGGGCAGGGAGTACGAGGGATATCATGGTCAGGATATTCGAACGCAGAAAGGGGATTTTGCGCGGCGCTACCGCGAATTTGATCCCGAAGTCCAGAATGAAAAGGACCCAGATGGCCATGCCAGCCGCCTCCAGGACGGGCGGCAGCCTGCCCAGGAGTTCCGCCACCAGGAGCCCCAACCAAACAAACCCCAGGATCGCCATCGGCGTCTCAAAGGCGGACTCGAGTTGGGCCAGAAAGGTCGCTCTCTCGCCTTCGAGGGCCTCCCTATCCTCTTGCGTTTCCCTCATCCCTGGCACCTCCGGCGCATGGCGGCCGGGTGCTCAACCAGAAGCAGGCTTGGCTCCCAGGGTATCCTCCAGGTAAAGGGTCCTGACCAGGACGTTGACGGCAGCCATGAGGGGCGTGGCCAGGAGCAATCCCAGGAATCCCAGGGTCACTCCCAGGATGACCTGGGAAAAGAGGAGGAGGGCCGGAGGAAGGTCGATGGCTTTCCTTATGACCCTTCCCATCAGCCACATCCTCAGGCTATGACCCACCTGCCCTAGAACATCATCAATTCGGTTCCTTCGTTGTTGGGGAAAAAGTCGTACAAAGGGTTTCCTGTAGGTATCGGGAGCCAGGACGAAAAAGACCATCATCGCCGACAAAAATGCCAGATTGGCCAGGGCTCCGAAGGTTTTGGAAAAGACTCCCGATGCCTTCGCAAGCAGCTTCCCGGGTTTTTGCAGGCCAGGAGCGGCATCCCTGGCTCGGTTCAGGATTTTTTCGCCGATTGGGTGGGAGCGTATCTTAGTTTCCGCCTCCTGCGCGACCTTCGGGAGACGCTGGGAAAGTTCATTAGCCTGATTGGCCAAGCGGGGGGCGGCGAGGAAGCCGATGAGGAGGAGGAACCCCAGCATGAAAATGGAAATGAAGGAGAGGCTCCAGGCCGGTGAAAGCCGAGTGTGGGAAGCGATCAACCCAGCCAGGCCCCGGAGTCCGAGCGCAAGCAGAATCGCCAGGAACGCCAAAAGAAACAAATCGACGGCCACCACCAATAACCCGAGAAACGCACCGAAAAGGACCAAGGTGCCCGCGACTTTATAAGTGCGGCGGGGAAGGGATTCTTTTTCCATGTCTTCAAAAGAAAATATTACGGGTGGGCGGCGGAACAACATTCGCCAGCACCGGATTAACGAGAAAGGCAATCGGTATCCGAGAGTGGAGTATCGCCGATGACACGCAACCCTCAAGGGCCGAAAACCCTCAATGTTTGATTTTGCTCTCGTAGAGCGCGATCCAATCCCTGGGGGAGACTTTGCCCGCCAGTTCCCCGATCAAATCGAAGGGAATCTGCTCCGGCTTTTTAAAGCGGATGCAGCTTTTGCCCATGTCCAGCTTGGTTTTGGATCACGCCTCCGCTCCTATCCAGGGCGGCCTTGATTTCCCAATCCACGAATTTATCCAGGTGCGTCGAGACGCCGCACAGCACCAGGATGCTCCCCGCCTCGGCCATCGCCTCTTCCCGGAGGTAACGGATGTATCGCTCCGCGTCGTCCGTGTCCATTTCCCGGTCCATGGAATTGTCGCGGCTGATTTCATAGAGGGACGCGAACAGGCGCTGGAACTCCTCAAAACGAGCGCCGTCCCGGTGGTGATCGTAGCTGACGTACACCTTGCGCTTCTTTTTATGGAACAGGGGCTGGGATTGCATGGGAAATAATATCCAAATTACCCCCATTCCATTCAATTTCCACCGGATCGACCTGAGGTTACGAGCCGACTGGCATGACCGCCCGATAGTTCGGTCCCGAGGTCGGAAAAAGGATATTTTGATGCTATCTGAAATCATGCCGACTGGCATGACCCAAATCAAAGAGACTCCGAATGAAAACCAAAAAATCGCCAATCATCGTGATCGGAACATCCGCCGGAGGCATGGATGCCCTGAGTCGGCTGGTACCGCAATTTCCCGCCGGTTTCCCCTCGCCCATCTTCATCGTCCAGCACATGGCGGCCGATTCCACGGGCGACATGCTCGTGAAGACCCTGGCGGAAAAGGGCAAACTCAAATGCGGCCACGCCGTCGACGGCGAGAAAATCGAGACCGGGCGCATCTATATCGCCCCTTCCGATCATCACCTGATGGTCGAAAAGGGCGCCGTTCTCGTTACCAAGGGTGCCCGGGAAAACCGTTCCCGGCCCTCCATCGATCCCTTGTTCCGCTCGGCGGCGGTAGCCTACGGAAACGGAGTCATCGGAGTATTGCTGACGGGATACCTGGATGACGGCACCTCGGGGATGATGGCCATCAAACGTTGCGGCGGAACTTGCATCGTGCAGGATCCCCAGGATGCAGCCTATCCAGACATGCCCCAGAACGCATTGAACAATCTCAAGGTGGATCATTGCCTACCTTTGGCGCGGATGGGGGAATTGCTGTCCGATCTCGTCAATCGGAATGGACATGGCCCAAAGCCCGTCGTGATTCCGGAAGACATCGTCATCGAAGCCAAGATCGCCAAACGGGTTCTCAGCGACGTGAAGGCGGTAGAATCCCTCGGCAACCAGGTTCCATTCAATTGCCCGGAATGCGGAGGAGTGCTTTGGGAGATGGCGAAGGGAAACCTGGTCCGATTTCGATGCCATACGGGCCATGCCTTCACTTCGTCCGTGCTCCTGGCTGAGCAGACCACGAAAATCGAGGAGACGCTTTGGGTGGCATTACGGATGTTCGAGGAGCGTCGGAACCTGCTGCAAACCATGTCCGCCTCTAAGGGGGAAAAGGAAATCCCCGGGGCCAAGTCCGCTTCCGATCGGGCCAAGGATTCCGAGGTCCATATC
>JALYSE010000241.1 GCA_030854955.1 Fibrobacterota bacterium
GTGGTGAAACGCTGAGGCTCCCCGCTGCGTTCAACACCCCGGGAATCGGGACTCCAAGAGTCCTTCCGGGATCCCTGAACGCTACCCGGGTATCGAACCATGCCGATCCATTTCATGATTTGAAATACCCATCGGATAGTTGGATTCTGCACGTCCTTTTCCAATAGGTTCGGAACGGGTCCCTTCTCCTCTTTCAACTTATTCCTCAGTCGATTCTGGGCCACATTACAGAACGACAGGCAAAGCGTCATCACCAAATTCAAAGATTCAATCCGCCGAGATGATAACAAAAAAATGGAATCGACCATGAACCATACACCGGCTCCGAATACCCCAGTAGCCAATGCTGCTGCTGGATGCCCCCATGATGGGAAATATAAACCGCATACTTATAACCGCACTCTCCTTCATGCCAGGCGATGTCTCCACCTGCCGGGGCCCGGAGAGGAGGGGACAAAGTGGCTTGTGTTGAGAAGAGTCGCACGCTTGAGGGGGAATATGGGCCATTCCAGCACCCCATTTCGGACACCGCAGAAAAACCGGCGAAATTGTCCGAAACAGGGCGGGGTGCCGCCGGTTTCAGCCGTCTTCAGGTGCCGGTTATTGCAGATTTTCGCCCTTATACATTGGATATTGGTTTCGAATTAGGTATTCTCCCCGAAACATGAATCTCAATATGAGCAGCCTATGATTAAAACCAGCCACAAAGAGTTTTTGTCCATGATCCGTGAAGTCAAGGTGATTGAGAAAGGTATCCATGTAGAGCCGAATGAGGAAACGAAAGTTTATCTCGACTTTCATTCCGATCGGTATTTTAAGACCTACGAATTCCTCAAGCCTTTCATTCAAGTGAAAAATCCCGCTATCCTTGATTTTGGAATGAGCCCTTATTTCGCAACCGTTCTCCAGTGTCTTTCCAACGCAACTTATGCCGGAGTTTGGGGAGGGCGGAGGCTCGATCATAGCGAAGCCGGAAAATCTGAACTCCGGCTTAGAACCCAATTGCGAGATAAAATTGTAGAGACTCCCGTCCAGGATGGATATGATTTCGAATCCGATGCATTACCTTTCCCAGATCAATCATTCGATATCATTCTTTTCCTTGAGGTAATTGAACACTTTATCGTGGACCCCATTTTTGCGCTGAAGGAGATAGCTCGGGTGTTAAAGCCAGAGGGAATACTGATTTTGACGACGGACAATTCCAATTGCCTAATCAAGCTTCTGAAATTTCTGGCGCTCAAACCAATATATTGGCCCTATAATGACACGACGTACGGAGACAGGCACAACCGGGAATACCTCCAATACGAAATCGCCGATTTGCTTAAGGGTATTGGCTACCGAGATGTACAGGTGGGATTAAAAAACCTCTCGCCTTACGGTGATGGCAAGCATCCTCTCAAGAAGAAGATTGGATATGTACTTTCCAACATTATTACTCAACTCCCCTATTTCCGGAATTTCAAACGCCAAATTTTCGCGAGCGCGCGCAGGGGCGAATCGAGAGACTATTATCCAGGATGGCTATTCATGAGGAAACCTGGCTGGATTGGTGGTCAAAATTGAAGGTAAAGAGATTTACGGCGGCGGATAATGCCAGGGGCAGGCATAAAAGGTAATCCCAATTGTTGCTTACGAACCGGGATCCAAGGCTATTCCCAGCACGCCGTCCTCGTTATTCGAACCGTTGCCGACTTCGGGGACATCCATTTAGTGGGAGGCGGCTATCTCTCGGGCCACGCCAAGAGGATCAAGCCGATGAAACCGGCCCGCCTTACAATCGGAAAAAAACCATTTCCGTTCGATTGACCTGATTACAGGTTCAGCGTCACCAGGGCCGTCTGGACATCCCGGCCCGAACTTACCCGTACCGCATAGACGCCGGACGAATAGCCCTGGATGGAAATCGAATGCCTGCCGATTCCTTTTCCGTTCGCCCGCGCCATCGGCTTGCCCTTGGCATCGAGGATTTCCAGGACGTACGCGCCCTCGCCGACCGTCTGAACGTCCATGCTCTGATAGGCATTCACCTGGTAGGACAGGGTACGCTTGTTGGGAGAATTCTTCAGGAACAGGTTGGTGGTCGGCACCGTCACGTTTTCCATCCAATCGATGTGCTTCTTGCCGCCCACCGCGTTGTACGATTTGGGATCATGCTCCCGGGAAATGATATCGATGTCCCCATCGCCGTCCATGTCCACGATTTGCGACTCATGGCCGCCCATGTTACCGGCAAAGATCACCCGGCGCACATAGCTCGCGCCTTTTCCGTCCATGTTTTCCCAGACGAA
Source organism: Fibrobacterota bacterium (assembly GCA_030854955.1). GTDB lineage: Bacteria > Fibrobacterota > Fibrobacteria > UBA11236 > UBA11236 > Chersky-265. The sequence goes on from JALYSE010000241.1 coordinate 2,295, forward strand.
CCAGCGGGGCCGGACCGTGGTCGTCTCCCATTCGGTTTCCACCACCAGAATGTCCAGATCGCCGTCGCGATCGAAATCGGCTACGCCGAGGGAATGCCAGTCCGCGGTCGCTTCTGTGGTCGTGGGCAGGGTGTGCTTGGTCCAGGTCATGCCCTTGCCGTCGGCATTCTCCAGCCAGGCCGCGGCATTGGTCGCGAACAAATCCGCCTCGGTCTGCACTACATCCAAATCGCCGTCCTTATCGATATCCGCCACCCAGGTCTTGCCCGAGACGCCGATAGGGCCGGACCGTCCGAATCCCAGATTCTTGTGCTCGGTCCAGCTCGCGCCCTTATCCTTGTTTTCGTACCACGCGCCCATGTTCACCACGTCCAGATCGCCATCGCCGTCGATGTCGCCGAAGCCGCGGGGGGTGATGCCGCCGTGGGTGGAAGGTCCGATGAGGACCTTGGGCCAGGTGCCGGCCCCGTTTGCTGTGATATTGTACCACCACAGACCGGCCTCGATGCCCACGCCATGTTTGACGCCACTGGTGCTGTTGTCCGGATTGGTCACGATGTCGGCCTTGCCGTCTCCGTTGATGTCGGCGGCGAAGATGTCATGGGCGTTGGCGCCCTTGGGATCGTAGATACTCCGCTGCCACAGACCTTCGACCCCGGCCGCGCCGGGGTTGCGGTACCAGGTACCGCTGGTGACGATGTCGACCCAGCCGTCGCCGTCCGCATCATGGGGGGTGGCGCCGGCATTGCCGGTGTTGTACCCGTTGGTGCCATTGGAAAGCGTAAAATAGTTCCAGTTCGCCTTTGTGCCGTTGTTCTTGGCCCAGATCTGGATGGGCGTTCCGGTGGTCTGGTACGACTCGCCGTTGAAGAAATCGATCTTGCCGTCCTTGTCGAAATCCGCAAAGCCGCACTGGCCATAGCGGCCCGTATTGGGATATTCCGTAATGAGCACGTGATGGGTGAATTTCATCTCGGCCAATACGGGCATGAATGCGGAAACCAGCAGGCCGCAAATGGCAATCCGGGACCTGGACCCGATGCGCGTTTTATTGAAAGAAATCATACTGAATCCCCAATGTTCGGATGAAAAGACAACTCCCTGAATCACTTTGTCCCAATCAGAATATAACCCACGGCCCCGTTATGGTAAGCAGGCCATTGGCATGCCCCGCAGTGACGTGCCCCTGCGGGGGGGCCCACGCGTGGTCGCGAAATCTACCAAACAAGGGCCAAAATCAGTTTTTTAGTCGGAATCTTGGCTTCTCCTGGTCTTGGAAAGGAGAAAAGCGATCCTTCTGATTCCGGCGGTGGGAAAGCGATCCACGGTTCATACTCCCCTGGCCTGCAACATTCATCTCGGCGGAGGGACTTACCGGATATAACGAAGCATACTTGGTAATTTCATATTTCTGACTGGAGGCTTTTTATGTTGCGCCCCACCACAAGACCCCATGAAACCCGGAATGGCCGATTCACCCACCCCGCCAGGCTTGCCGGATTGGCCATCCTGATCCTCGCGGGAGTCCTGTGGTTCCGCGCTCCGCATGCCGAAGCGGCTAAGCCCGCCGCCATGGCGACGAAGTCGATGCCCACGGACAATCTCGCCCACGCCACCTTTGCGGGAGGATGTTTCTGGTGCATGGAGCCTCCCTTCGAAAAAATTCCCGGCGTCTCCGCAGTGATTTCCGGCTACAGCGGAGGCAATGAGGTCAACCCCACTTACGAAGACGTGGGAGGAGGAAAAACCGGCCACACGGAAGTCGTCGACATCGCTTACGACCCATCCAAGGTGAGCTTCGCGACTTTGGTGGAGATTTTCTGGCGGTCCATGAATCCCACGGACGCGGGAGGCCAATTCGCCGATCGCGGCAGCCAATACCGGCCGGCCCTTTTCTACCGTAATGCAGAACAGAAGCGCGTGATCGAGGAATCGAAGGCCAAGCTGGCGGCCAGCGGCAAATTCAACAAGCCGATAGTCGTGGAAGTCACAGCCTTCAAGTCCTTTTATGCCGCCGAGGAATACCATCAGGACTTTTACAAAAAGGATCCCGGGCACTACAAGGCCTATAGCAAGGGATCGGGCCGCCAGGGTTTCCTCAATAAAACCTGGGGCAAGGATTATCCGGAAGCGCCCGTCATTCCGGTGACCAAGGACAACGACGGAGTGGAGGAGGCGAAACGCATGGGAACGATAAAGAAGTACGAGAGGCCCTCGGACGCGGAGTTGAAGAAAAAGCTCTCGTCCGAGCAATACAGCGTAACCCAGAAGAACGGCACCGAGCGCCCGTTCCACAACGCCTACTGGGACAACCACAAGGAAGGTCTTTACGTGGACGTCACGACCGGGGAACCGCTCTTCAGTTCCAAGGATAAGTTCGAAAGCGGCACCGGCTGGCCCAGCTTCACCAAGCCCGTCGATGCCGACGCCTTGAAGAAGGCGAGCGACGCCAGCCACGGGATGCAGCGGGACGAGGTGCGCAGCCGCATCGGAGACGCCCACCTGGGTCACGTATTCGATGATGGCCCCGCACCCACCGGCCTGCGCTATTGCATGAACTCCGCGGCTTTGCGCTTCATCGCCAAGGAGAAGCTGGTTGAGGAAGGCTACGGAGAGTTCGCCAAGCTGTTCGAGGGAATGGCCAGACACTAGGGCGTGGCAATTCGATTGGACCTGGTTGAAATCCGCCTCGAAACTAAAGGGTTTCGGGAGTGGATCAGGGGAGCCGCCGGAAACGGCAGATCCCTTTCGTTTCGAGGCGTTTCGACTCGTTTCGGCGCATTTCGGCACGTTCCGGCGCACCCAAAATGCCCGTTCTCCCGCGTTTTTTTATTTTAACCCCCTTGAATACCCGGACCTCCAAAACCCATGCCTCCATACCCCTAGAGCAACTTCTCCACGAAGAGGCGTTTCCCGCTTTGGGGAACCTGCAATTCAAAAAGGAGGACCCCCTCTATGTCGCGGGCCTGGCCGGTTCGGCCGTTTCCGCGATGCTGGCCAGGCAATTCCTGGATTCCAAGGCAAACCTGCTCTACCTGGCACCGGACGCCAAGACCGCGGAAATGGTGTCTGAAGATCTGGAGTCGTGGCTGGGCGAGGATCAGGTATTGCTGTTTCCCGGCCTGGACCTGAAACCGTACGAATGGCGCAAACCATTCGGCCATGTGCTTGAACAGCGCCTGGGCTGCTTCGAAGCCCTCTACAAGAAAAAGCGTTCGGTGCTGGTGACCTCCCTGCCCACCTTCCTCACCCGCCTGTCCAGCCCGGATTCCCTGCACCTGGAAATCCTCAATCTGGCCAAGGGCCAGACCCTGAACATGGAGGACTTCAGGGACGCGGTTTTGCACATGGGCTTCACGGAAGAGACCGTGGTGCAGGACATCGGCGAATTCTCCGTGCGCGGGGAGATCATCGACATCTATCCCTACCTGCTGGAGAACCCCGTCCGCATCGTGCTCTTCGGGGACGAGATCGAGTCCGTGAAGGAATTCGACATCTTCACCCAGAGATCGGTGAAGGACATCCCTTCGGTAGACGTGTTCCCGCTGGACGAATGCTGCTTCAGCCACAAGGACCTGGAAGCGGGAATGGAGAAGCACTACGACCGTTTCGTCGGCGAAGGCTCCTTCGAGGCCGAGAACCATCGCCTCCTGGTGAAACGGGACCTGGAAGGCATCCACTGGCAGAAAGCGTTCTTCAAGGATTTGGGGTTCTCTCTCCTCGACTTCCTGGGGCCGGACGCCCGCGTGGTGGTGGGCGATCAGGACGGACTCAAGGCGGGGGTGGAAAGGCTGTGGAGCGCGTCCAAGGAAGGCTACGACGAGGCCGTCGGCAAGGAGAGATGGGTAGCCCGACCGGACGAGCTTTTCTTTTCCAAGGAGGAACTGGATCGGATCCTCGCCGGCCGGCAGACCCTGCGCCTGGGGCGCCTGAGCTGGGAAGGGCCCGGATGCCGCACCCTGGACATGCAGGAGCAGGGACGCGGCGGCGGAGGCCTGACCCAGGTGGAGCACATCTTCGAGCAGTTGCATCGGGAAGGCCTGCGCATTTACCTGCTCTCCCCCAACGAAGGCCAGGCCGAGCGCCTGCGCAAGCTCACCACCGAACAACCCATCGCGGGCGTGGTCGTCGGCCATTTGGCCTCCGGCTTCATCTCCCGGGACGACGGCGTGGCCTTGTTCACGGACCATCAAATCTTCAACCGGTTCAGCCGGAAGATCAAGCGCAAAAAGCAAAAGGGCGGCGGCGTCTCGATCCAGAACTTCGAGGCCCTCTCCCGCGGCGATTACGTGGTGCACGAGGATTACGGCATCGGCCGCTTCATAGGGGTTAAGCGCATCAAGGCCCGCCCGCCTTCCACTCCCACCCTGGACCAGGCCGTGCGCGCCGAGATCCAGGTCGATTGCATCCTGCTGGACTTCCACGGCTCGGACAAGCTCGCCCTTCCCGTCACCGATCTCAACAAGCTGGAGAAGTACTCCTCGGAGGAAGGGCGCGTGCCTGTGCTGTCCAAGCTGGGCGGCAAGTCGTGGGACAACCAGAAGGAAAAGGCCAAGAAGTCCATCGTCAAGCTCGCCCAGGAGCTGATCGACCTTTATGCCAAACGGTCGGTGATGCCCGGATTCGCCTTCAGCGCGGACCAGCCCATGCAAAAGGAATTCGAGGAAGCCTTCGAATTCGACCTCACTCCCGATCAGGCTAAGGCGGTTTCGGACGAAAAGGCGGACATGGAACGGCCCAAGCCCATGGACCGGCTCATTTGCGGCGGCGTCGGCTTCGGAAAGACGGAAGTGGCCATGCGCGCGGCCTTCAAGGCCGTGCTGGACAAGAAGCAGGTGTGCGTACTGGCCCCCACCACTATCCTGGCGGCCCAACACTTTTCCAGCTTCA
>JALYSE010000027.1 GCA_030854955.1 Fibrobacterota bacterium
TCGCAATTCCGCTCCGTCATTTTCGCCCGGGCATGGACCATGGCGTCGGAGGTTTCCAGGGCGAACCCGACCAGGATCTGGTTCGGTGTTTTCCGTTTTCCGAGTTCGTGCAGAATATTGGGAAACGGCTGCAAGTCAATCTTCGCCAGAGATTTGGAATCTTTTTGTTTTCCTTTATGAGTCTGGGAGGGAACGAAATCGGCGATGGCAGCCGCCATGACCACAATGTCCGCGTCCCCCTGCCGACCCAGCATTTCCCTTTGAAAGCCCGCCGAAGTCTCAACCCGGGTCACGCCCGCGAATCCGGGTGTGATGGGTTCCTCGGTGGCTCCGGCCACCACATGCACTTGCGCGCCTGCCATAAGAAAGGCGCGGGCCAAGGCCAGCCCGGTTCTACCGCTGCTCCGGTTCGAGAGGTAACGGACGTCGTCCCACTTTTCCTGGGTATGCCCCAGGCTGATGAGAACCTTTTTTTCCTTCAGGGAGAAATGGCCATTCGCCGATGCGCCATGGGTTTTTAGATAGGCGATGATATGGGGCACTTCCAGCAATTTCCCATATCCGGACTCCCCGCAGGCCAGGATGCCTTCTCCGGTGGGCAGGATGACGTCGCCCTTAGCCTGCAAGGTCACGAGATTGCGTTTGACAGCCGGGGCTTCCAACATCACCGAATTCATGGCCGGGGCGATATAGGCGTTTCCGGAATAAACCAGATAGACCAGGGAAAGCAGGGAGCCTGTGAGGCCTTGGGCAAACTCCCCCAGGGTATGCGCCGTGCAAGGGGCCACTAGATAGATATGGGCCCAACGGGCCAAGTCGATATGGTCCATGACACCGGACTCGACTCCGGTCCAACCATCCACGGATACTCGATAGCCGGTCAGGGCCGCAAAGGTGTTGGGATGGATCAGCTTGGCGGCGCTGGGCGTCATTATAACACGGACATTCGCCCCTTCATCCTTGAGGCGTTGGATCAGGTCGCAGGCTTTGTAGGCCGAAATGCTTCCTGTAACCCCTAGTAGGACATTCTTATCCTTTAAACCCATTTTCGAACCCTGACTGGTGCGAACCGGAAAAGCTCTTGGATGGAAACAGGCACGTGATAAATAGAAGCTCCGGAATAAAAAAACGGAAGCCCTGAAGCCCCCGTTAATTAATAAGGAAGCACCCCCATCATTTTGGGATGGGTCGATTCCCTAATCATGGCATTTTATTGGGTGGGTCAGCCTGCTTCCGCTTCCTTGATGATCTCGAGCTTGCCGTCCTTGAACTTCTGGATGGCGATGGTGGTCGGCTTCTGGTCCAATTTGATGAAACCGAGATTGGCCTGCTCATTGATGAAACGGGCTTCCTGGGAAGACATGATCACCGATTTGAAGGGCGAAATGTCTTTGCTGTAGCAGGTTTCCAAGGAGAGATGTTGATGCTTTGACACTTTGGCTCCTAGCCTTGGAACCCTAATCTGTAGGGCCCGAAAAGATGGCAGAGAGTGGGGGATTCGAACCCCCGTTGCCTGTTAGGGCAAACATGCTTTCCAAGCATGTACCTTAAACCGCTCGGACAACTCTCTGGGGACAAGTATAAGAATTTCTGGCGAAAATTCAATAATTAGGCCAAAAATTTGGGTGTATAATACATAACATACTTATGTTGTGTATATTTTACCTCAGCCTTACCTCCGGGAGAGCATTTTTATCGTTTGATTTAGGATGTGAAGGTGGCTCAAAGGTCAACTTTAAGACGGAATGATTTTTCGATGTGCGGTTTTTACAGCCTCAAGTGAGGGTTCAGCTTCTCCTTCGAAGTTCTGGAGTTGGTATAGTTTGTGATAAATGCCGCCCTGGCGAAGCAATTCCTGGTGAGTGCCTTCTTCACGGATACGGCCTTTGTGCATAACCAGGATTTTGGAGGCCTTCTGGATGGTCGAAAGCCTATGTGCCACGACGATGGATGTCATATTTCGCAGGATTTTGTCTAATGCCTCCTGGACTAGGCCTTCCGTGGCTGTATCCACTGAGGAGGTCGCTTCGTCCAGGAGCAGGATTCTGGGCCGGTGGTATAAGGCGCGGGCGAAGGCCAGCAGCTGCCTTTGGCCCACCGAAAGATTCTCTCCCCGTTCCTTTAGTCTGGTCCCGTACCCTTCCGGCATACGGTTGATGAAGTCATGGGCGTTCACATAGCGGCAGACTTCTTCCACCCGGGCCGGGTCGAATTCGGGTCCCAAGGCCACGTTGAAGGAGATGCTTTCAGAGAACAGATAGACATCCTGGGAAATCAGGCTTATGTGCCTACGAAGGCTTGCTTCCTCATACTCCTCGATGGGGTGCCCCCCGATCAGGATGCGGCCCGCATCAGGCAGGTAGAATTTGTTGCAAAGCGAAATTGTGGTGCTTTTACCGCTGCCCGTTGCGCCTACGATAGCGACGGATTCACCGGGCCTGACCGTAAAGGAAACCTCACTCAGGATGGTTTTGCCTTTCTCATAGGCAAAGGTGACTTCTTCGAAGACGATATCGGGCCTTTCGGGAAAATCCTTGCGGGATCCGGAGGGAAGGGACGCATGGGTGTCGAAAAGGGTGAACACGCGCTCGGCCGCCGCTAGGGCGCTTTGCAGGGCGGTGATCTTATCGCTCAATTCCCGCAAGGGACGGAAAAACAATCCCGTGTACCAGGAGAAGGCGATCAGGGTCCCAAGAGTCACGGCATCCCGATAGAAGAGGTACGCGCCGGCGAAGAACAGAAAGGCTAGGGAAAGCTCGGTGAGTCCGGAGATGACGGGGAAAAACATCGAATAGTAGCGGACGTTCCGGAACCACTCCACCTGGGTTTCTTTATTAACCCGATCAAATTTCCGGACCTGCTCAGCCACCTTGCCGAAGATGCGCACGATATGGATGCCGGCCAGGCTTTCCTGCATGGTGGAATTGAGTTCGGCCAACAAGGCACGGATGATGACATTGTTCTTCCGCACTTTTTCCCGGAAGATGGACGTGGTGAGGATCATCAGGGGCAGCACCAACAAGGCCGCAATCGCAAGCTTCCAGTCCAGCCAGAACATGAAACCCACGGCATAGACTATCATCAACATCGCCCCCAGCAACTCGATCAGGCCTTCCGTGAACATGCTGCTCAGGGAATCGATATCGTTCCCCAGCCGCGTCATCAGCCGGCCGACCGGGGTGCGATGGAAGAAATCCATACTGAAGTCCTGGAGGCGGGAGAATATCCGGACCCGGAGTTCGTGGATGATCGATAGGCCCAGCTTCTGGCTCGCAATAGCTCGCAGGTATTCCATTGCGCCAGAGAGGACCACCAGAACCACGAAGGCGAGAATGAAAGGCGTGACGCCGTCCAGGTTCCGATCCTTGATGGGTCCGTCGATCATTTCCATAAGAATTCGGGGCTGCAATACCGGGAGGATTTCCGAAGTGACGAGCAGGAAGAGGGCGACGAAAGCCGTGCGCTTATGGCCTTTGATCAGGGAGATTAGGCGCAGCCAAAGGTTCCGATCCAGGAACCGGGCGACCGTGTCTTCCCTGAGATATTCTTTCCGTTCCGCCATGGCCTATTCTTTCAAAAAGCGAAGTGTATGGAATTTAAGAAGCAAGGTCCCGGACGATGAGCCATACTAGTCCAGCTCCAACGCTGTGCTCAACCGCTGCTTTTCCCACACCGACGCATAGGCCCCGCCTAGCCTTAGTAACTCCGCATGGGTTCCCTGTTCCAAAATTTTACCGTCGGCCAGAAAGATGATATTGTCGCAGCCCATCACGGCCGAATACCGATGGGAGACGATCAGTACCGTACGGCCCGCGAACCGTTGGCGAAGTTGTTCCAGTACCAGGGTCTCGGTTTCCGTGTCCAGCGCCGATAGCGTATCGTCCAGGCCCAGTACGGGGGAGTTGGCCAACAAGGCCCTGGCCAGGCCCACCCGCTGCCTTTGTCCGCCGCTAAGGTTGATGCCTTTTTCCCCTAGCATGGAATCGTACCCTTGAGGGAATTGCCCCAGATCCCGGGACAAGGCGGACCACTCCGCAGCCTCTTCCATGGTATGGAGGGACTCGCGTCCCCGGCCCATCTCAATATTGTTCCTGATGCTCGTGGAGAACAGGAATCCATCCTGAGGCGCATACGTGAAGTACCGGATCCATTCCGAATCGGAAATGGAGTCCCGGGGTTCGCCATTCAGGAACAATGTTCCCGGTGGGGGAGAGTAGATACCGCACAGGATATGCATCAAGGTGGTCTTGCCGGAACCGGTGGGGCCAACAATCCCCAAGGTGGTGCCGGCAGGAATGGCCAGGGAAATGCCTTCCAATACCGGCCGTGTCGGGGATTGTTCCCCCTCCACCGCGGCCGTTTTTCCGTTGCCGGGGGGCACCTGGCCGTTGCCCGTGGGGCGTTTTCCATTGGCCGGTGGTCCGGGGATCTTGGCGGCCGATGCGGACTCGTATGCGAAGGAAAGATTTTTCGTTTCGATTCCTCGGAAGGACTCAGTCAGGGTTACGGACAAATTCGATCCCAAAGCATCCGAATTGCCGGCCCACGGCTGGCTGTAAGGGTCTGGCTCTACAACAAAGGATTTCCGCAGGGCCGACAATCGATCGATGGAAACGTTCGCTCTTTGGATCATGCTCGCGACCCAGCCCAATCCCACCAAGGGGAACTGGAGACGGAGGATGTACAAGATGGCTGCGGACAGGGTGCCCAAGCTGATTTCATCCCGGATGACCATTTTCCCGCCCATCCAGGCTACCAATACCAGTCCGATGGCGCCCAAGGCTCCGATAGCGGGCCAAATGACGGAGTTGGAATAAGCCACTTTGAGGGAGGAATCCCGAAGATCCCGGGAAGTGCTCGTCAACTTGGCCGAGAACTCCTGCTGTTTCCCATAGGACTTCACCACCTGGATGCCCGAGATGGTGTCCTGGAGAAATGAATTGAGCGAAGACAGGTTTTTCTGGATGCCGCCGAATAGGCCGTACATGCGCTTGAGGAAATAGTTGGCCAGGAGTGGCATCATCAGGGAAGGCAACAAACCATACAACATAAGCCTGGGATCGAGCTTCCAAATGCAGAAGGTGGTGTAGACGAGCAGGCATCCCATACGCGCCAGATGCAACACCACCGGACCGGCAATGTCCCGGATTCGATCTAGATCATTGGTGGCCCGGGACATGATGTCCCCGATGGAATGCCGGTCGAAAAACCGCTTAGGTTGGAGCATCAGGCCTGAGAAAAGATCCCGGCGCAATTCGTACTCGATGGTCCGCGATCCCCGAATCACCCAAAGCCGTTGGAAATAGAGGAGCACGCCGCTGACCAGGGTGGAGCCTACGATGGCGGCGAGAGGCCCGAGCACGGCCGGAAAATCCTTACCGGCTTCCAACCCATCCAGGATGACCTTGATCATCCATGGAGAAACCTGATCCAATGCAGTGGAGACCAGCACGAAAATCCATCCGGCAAGGATATATCCCTTCTGACGGACAAGATAGGGGCGCAGGTAAGCGAATCTGGCCTTGAAGCGGGGCTCCGCTGAGACCGTCTTGGCCTGGGTGGAATTCATTTGATCGGCGGTAGTGATGGCATTGGCCTTTTTGAAGGCCTGCGTAGAGGGAGGATTCCCCCGGCCGGTAAGCCTGGAGGGAAATGTGGTAAAGTATGCCGGACCTGGAAAGAGGTCGCGTCACGCCCGGTAGGACGGTATGGATAGGCAGGGAGGCCTATTTGAACATGTGTTTATCCGTCCAGAACGTTGAGACATCCCTATTGATTTCCAGGGCTATCTGGAGATTGATAAGGTCATCCTTTGCAATCGAGAATTCCCGATCCGGACGGCCCTTAAGAAAGGGGATTTTGTCTTTGATTGCTTCGTGACGCGAGGCGTGCTTCATTTTTCATCCACTCCTTCATCTCCAGGCCTGATTCCATTGAGTGCGGGCGCGACTTCGGTATCGAATCTGCAGCCACCCCTGTACAACTACTCTGCGGGTCGACCCTTCTCTAAACTACTCGGTATTCTTTCGAAAAGCTTTAACATTTATTTGAATTTTTTTGGGCTTTTGCGTCCCAAATTTATTCTCCTTCTTTTCGAAGCCGGATGCTACAACTCATGATAGCACCCGTAACTATTGACGATTGTAAGACCTGGATCGTTTCCTCGTCTCGTACGAAAAGCAAACCCGATCCGAATTTACCGTAAACACGGTTAGGGTTGAACCATTTAGTACGCTTGGGATCGGAGCCCCATTTCAGCCGATCCGCGAGCAGCCCAACTGGATCGCAATGAGGCTCAAAACGGCCTGAACCCGATCGCGTTGATCATTGACCTTCCTAACAAAGATTTTTATCCTTTATGGACCGGTGGGATGTCGTCCAATGGCAGGACGCCAGATTCTGGTTCTGGCTATTGAGGTTCGAATCCTTGCATCCCAACCACCTATCCCGGCTTTTCCTTCGCGGAAAAGCCGAAAATGAATGGCCTTTCCTTTGGAAAGGCCATTTTTTTGTTCGGTGGGTTGGTAACCGTTCGGCAGGCGTAGCGGTCAATCGAGTGGCTTACGGCCCTTGATGGGCCGTTCGCGGGGCGCCTGGTGGTATAATATCGGTAATGGATACGATGGCCGCCGCATTGTGGGATCTCTTTGAAAACCAAAAGGTTAAGGGTCTTGTACAGGCAATGCGGAAGACGCTGTCCAAAATCGAGAAATCCGGTCTGTCCGACCATAAATGGTTCAATGCCATGGGCGAACTGGCCATGCATGAAAGAAACCATCCCGTCGCAGCCCGGCTTTTCAAGCAGGCCATGGATGAAAAATCCCTGCCGGAATACGAGCTTAATCTGGGAAATGCCCTGTTTGATGCGGGTGATTTCCTAGGGGCGAAATTCCGGCTCAGTTCCTACGTCGAAAAATATCCGACGGATGTTCATGGTCTCATCGATCTCGCCAATTGCCATTTGCGACTTGGGGAACTGGACAAAGTAAAGGATCTCTGCGATGCCGGCTTATCCCAAAAGGCCGCGAAGGCACCCCTTTGGAATTGCCTTGGCCAGGTTTCATTTCTCGAAGGTAACCACCTATTGGCCTGGGACTACTTCGATAAGGCCTACGCCGAAGCTCCAGAATATACCGACGCACTCTTCAATAGGGGAAATTGCGCGTATCTTCTAGGCCGCGGGGAAGAGGCCTTGCGGGACTTCAGCCTTTGCGTCCGCAAAGATGAGAATTTCGAAGCGGCATTCCTGAACATGGCCATTGTGCGTCTGGAGCGACGAGATTTCTCCGAGGGCAAGAACGACATCATGAAGGCCCTCAGGTTAAATCCCAACGGGGTGGAATCCTACCATCTTTTAGGGCGGCTCTGCCTGGCCGGGAAGGAGTTCCGCAGTGCGCGCGATTCCTTCAAAGAAGCTTTGAAACGCAATGAAGAACATGTCCCGACCTTGCTGGCATTGGCCAAACTCCATATTCAGGAAGCTGAGCGCGAAGACGCGGGAGCGGTGCTCAAACGCTTGCTCGCCAACCCGGCCCTGGGTAGAGAGGAAACCCTTGCGACCCTGACCTTGCTGATGGAGATGGGAGAGCATGTCCAATGCGTGCAATACCTGCGACGCCTGGATGACTCCTCCCTCACCGCCGTCCTTCGCAAACTTCTCGTGCTCGGAATGTGGAAGATGGGCTTGACCAAGGATGCGATCAATCAGCTCGAGGCGCTGCTCACCCGGGAGGGGGAGACGCCCGAGACCTTGACAATGCTCGGTCAGATGCTGGTTCAGAGCGGAGCGGAACTCCTGGCCGAGCCGCGGTATCAAAAAGCCCTAACCCTGGATCCGGGGGCTCAAGGTGCGGCCTTTGAACTCGCGCGCATCCACCTATCTCGCAATGAAGGGGAAAAGGCGCTCTCCATACTCAATGGACTGCTCCACGCCCATCCCGACGACCCCGATTGCCTATACAACCTCGCCTGCTGTCATGCCCGGAACGGCAATTTCGACGACAGCCTCAATTACCTCAAACAGGCAATGGATAAAGGGTTCCAGGACATCGACAAGATTAACGCTGACGAAGACCTGGCACATATAAGACAATTGAAGGAGTACAACCAACTCGCGGGTCAAACAGGCTTGACCTAAAAGCCAATAGAGGGGAGCCGGCATGAAAACGGTTCAGGACTGGGGATTCATTTCCAAAGAGCAGGGCTTGGTCAAGCCGAAGCTGCAAGACAACAAGATCTTCCACGCGCTTACCACGGCGTATGAGAACAACCAACAACAGGAAATCTACGGCGCTACCGAGAATATCATGCGCCGCGAGAAGGAACTATGCGAGCTGGCGCTCGCCGATCTTAAGCGCCTGGCCGGGACCAAAAACGATCCCGACGGAACGCTCAAGCTTGTCATTGACCATTACCAGCAGCGTCTGGACCTCGCGAAGGAGAAGGAAGAGAGGATCAACCACCTCTCGGAAGACTCTCGCAAGATGATGGAGGAATACAAGAAGCGAACCCAGGAACTCGCCGACGTTAAGCGGAACCTGATGGAGTCGCAAAGCAAGTTGCGCGAGCTGGCAAAGAACACCGAAAGACTCATCAGGAAGGAAGAAGAACTGCGGTTCATCGAAACCAACCTTCGGACCGAGTTGGACAAGAACAAGCGGAATATCATCAATGGTCTCTATGAAATCGTCACCGATCTTTCCAACCAGACTCCCGAGGCCGTGGCTGTAACCGTGGTCCCGGCACGCACTGAGCCGGAACCCCTGGCCGTTCGTCCCTCACTTTCCCCGGTCTTCGAGGAGCCGGTGGCCGAACAGCCCACTCTGCCGGCTCCTGAACCAATGCTTCAGGAACCGCCCCAGGAAGCCACACGTCCCTTTACGGAAGGCCTCTTCCGGAAAGCCGGAAATCCATTGGCCGCGGAGGAGTCCCTGTTTGACAAATCCCTGCCTTCCAAAAACGAAGCCTCATGGACCCGGGATCAATCCTTGGGAAGCGCGACACTGTTCTCCCTGGGACGACCGGCGCAAGCGCTCGCCCCGGTTGCGCCCCCCGTGGCGAGTCCCAATGCCGTACGCGAAGGGGGGATGGTGGATAAAGCCGCCCGCCTGAAGATGTTCGAGCCGGGCAAGGCCATGTGCAACAAATCCATGGTTAAGACCCCGGAAGGCGATGTCATTTCGGAGTACTTTTATTCGCCCCTTCATGCCAAGGAAGGCCGCCATTACATTTTCAACTCGCTCTTCATGGTTTGGAGTCTGCTGACCCTAAAAACCAGAAACTACGAAGCCTTCCAGGACCGTCTGGAAACGGTCTTCAGTGACCTGCTGAGCCGCTTGGAGCATGGCCAGAACATTCACCTGGAAGGGTTCCTGAGCGAGGAAATCAACAAGAATGCCCTGTCCCGGGTGCTGGCTGCCCCCCGCACTGATCGCGGTTCCCTCTTCGATTCCATCGCTCATCGCCTACTGGTACGCATCGAATCAGTCGGCCCCGGTCGTGCAGGGCTCATCGACCACCAGTTCCGGCAACTGCCGAAACCCGATTTTCCGCCCCGGAACGGTATTACGGCCTAACCTCCGGATCAGCGCTTCCAGACCGGCCCCAATCCAACTCCGAATAAAAGCCCCGCAAATACGGGGCTTTTCCGTTCCCGTCTCTTTAAAAAGGTTTAGGGCTATTTGACGGGATTGCCCAAAACCCAAACCCGGGGACCCGACTGTCCACGATGACATCCCTGGCAAGATTCTCGAATTGAATCTTTGAGGGAACCTGGGGCAGAGGAGTAGGGGAGAATGCCACCTGGAATTGCGGTACAGGTGTGGAAGCCGCCGATGGGCCTCCGTCCCGCGATCGTTTGCGCGTCTTCTTGAGCACCATGCTTTCGATAGTGGTGAACACGAAAATTCCCTGATTGGAAAGTTTGGTTCTCACTTAATCCAAGATATCCGATTCCTTGGCATTATCAGAAGTGAAAAGGCTGTTACGGTTAAATCTGGATTTGACCAGGATTCGTGGTTTTTGAACTTGTTTCCCGTGAAACAAAACTCTATCCACAGATTATTCAGGTCTATAAACACTCTACGACCCAAGATTCTCAATAGTATTCAGATTTAAGGAAAGGTTGGGGCTTAAGTCATCTGATAAACAGGGGTTATTATTGTGCGCATAAGATATATTATGTAAACTTGAATCTCGTAATTAGGGGCGCCTGTGAATAAAATGAACGATCTTGTGCTTTATCAAGTGGCTGAATACTCCTGCAATTAAGGGCTCTTAACTCATTGATTTTGATAGCGATAAGTGGAGCTCAATACCGAGTATGTTACACCCAAGCTGGGTCCCCTTAGTTTATTCCTAACCTTCCATCCGCATGTTGCGTATCTTGTGTATAAATTCACCCTCAATTTGTGTATGTTGCGTATGTGGTGGATAATTTTCGTTTTGGCCGAGATGGGAGAAACTTTTGGAAAACACCAAGAAGCGGCGGAATGTTTACATGGGACAAGAGTATCTGGATCTGGAGGCAATTGCGGTCAATGAACGCAAACGTTCTGGGCGTGATGTCCGTGTATCCGACCTGATCCGTAAAGCTTGCCGCGAGTATAAAGAAAATTACTGGCGCGAAATCGTTAGAGAAACGGATAAAAAATAGCCGACCAAGGGTTGGATAAATTTTTTATTATTTGATTACCTGCGAGGTAGCATACATGCTGAAAAAACAATCGTCGCTCCGGAATTTCAAAGGGGGATCCTGGGATCTTCGCAAACTTGATCGCCGCAAGGAATTACACGAAATCGGATTTCCCGATCGCCGGGCGAACCAGCGTCGGTTCTATGAAAAAGCTGACCATAGGTTCAGCATGGAATCACTCCAATGGGTGAACAAGTCCGCTTTGGATGAGTAAGTTCCTCTCCCCTCTTCTCCCCTACGCCGAAACCCATTACAAATTCAAGCTGCCCTGGTCCCCGCTCTTCAAGCGGTGGCCGGAAATTTTCATCGATGGGCCCAGCTTCTGTGTTCCCGGGGTAAAACCGGTTTTCTATCTGGCAGTCAAGGACGCGGATTATTTTCCCGTCCGTATCCGCGAAATCGAGATCCTGATCCAAGGCGAAGGCCAATCCAGGAAGTTCACTCTTCCCATCGATTTGCCGGTTTTGGACAACCTCCTTTTTTTACCCCTTGAGATTGATTTTTCCGGTTTGCAAGGCCTCTTCAACATCAATGGCCGGATCAAGGTGGAAAAGGCTTCCGGTGAAATCCGCACCTTTCTGAATTCGAATTTCCCGGGCATCACTCCTTCTCCGCTCAAAATCCAGATGCTCACCGCCCCTCTCCCCTACCCTTCCAATTGGCATGGCGGCGAACTGCATTGTCACTCGGATTACTCGAACGACCCCGTGGAATTCGGCGCGCCCCTAAAGGTTCTCCAAGAGGCGGGCAAAGCGTTGGGGATGGGTTACGTCGTATGCACCGACCATTCCTACGATTTCTATTACGACCGCCGCCGCTACATGGAACGGACGGATCCCGATGCTAATTTTCAGGCCTATCGCCGGGAGGCCTTGGCCTTGAACACCCTCAATGCCGAAGAGGGTACCCTTCTGATTCCCGGCGAGGAAGTGTCCTGCGGCAATCATCTCGGGGAAAATGTGCATCTCCTGGTGGCGGGCCATGAAGAATTCCTTCCGGGCCTGGGCGACGGTGGACGCAGGTGGTTGAACAACAAACCGGATTTACAGGTTGCGGAGGTTCTAGAACGCTTACGGGGCACGCCTTGTTTTGCGGCCCATCCCCGCTCCCGGGTTGGCGGACTAGAACGGTTCCTGTTTAGACGTGGTATGTGGCATGAAAAGGACCTGTCTCCCAAAATCGACGGTTTGCAGTTTTGGAACGGACATCGGGGCCGGGATTTTACCGATGGCAGGGAGTTCTGGGTTTCCCAACTACTGGCCGGAAGGCGCATCTCCCCTATAGGGGCAAATGACGCCCACGGGGACCTGAATCGGAACATCGGGGTTAAGACCCCGCTCTTCTCCCTGTATCACAACCGGAACCATGTCTTCGGCCGCGTACGCACGGTGGTCCATTCCCAGGAAAAGACCATCGCGGGAATCCAGGCCGGCCTTGCATCGGGAAGAATGGTCTGTACCGACGGACCTTTTTTGCATCTCCATGACGCTTCGGGAGAAACCCGCTTGAACGGTAAAAGCACACCGGATTACGGGGTCTTCGAGAAGATCACGGTTATGGCGGGCCGCAAAGGCGAGGGCAAGGAAACCCAGGTTCGTGCATGGTCGTGGGAATCCGCGGGACCCTTGGATTTTTCCGAGGCCATCGAAATTCCAGCCGGATCGACCTATGTCCGGGCCGAGGCCAGGACATCGGAAAAGCGGTTTGCCCTAACTTCCGCGCTTTTCGTCTAGGCAGCTAGGCGTTTAAACGTCCATCCCCGGTCAATACCCCAATCCCGATCGCCGCACATGGGTCAAGGATTTGTCATCCGGTTGGAGCAGATGGCCTTCGACCACTTCCGCGAAAATGATTTCGTGGTCTCCGGGAGAGACGTTCGACCGTACTTCGCATTCAAGGGCGGCCAAGGCGGTCCCAATGAGTATGTTTCCGCGCGAGCTTTCGGACCACTGGATTTCGGCGAACGGGTCGGGTGTGGAATCCGGGTTCCAGAATGGTTTCATCGCCCCGCCGTTTTTCTGGCCAACCACGTTCACGCAGAACCGGCCATTTGATTTGATCATTTCATAGCAGGGTCGGCCTGGACGGATGGCAATCTGGATCATCAATGGGGAGAAGGAAACCTGTTGGATCCAGGATCCGAGGTAACCTTCCTTTTTTCCGTCCCTTGCCGCGGTCACGATGAACAGGCCCGATGGGATTTTACCGACCGCGGCGACCAGAGTTGAAATTTCTTCCATGACTTTTCTATTCCTTGACCCAGGGCGAAATACGATTCGATTCCGCCGTTTTTTAATGTTGAAGTAAAAAATATCAACCTGGAATCAAATTCCGACAAGGCCTTTGAACGGACCCGCTTAAAAGGCGGTGGTTTTTCAGCAAAACAGACAATTTCCTCATGTCCTCCAATGCCTTTTGAGCCTGATTTCCGGATTTTTTTACTAAATTCATGCTTTGGAGTCGACAGTCCGTTTTAAGAAGACCTACCGCCGTAAACCGGCGTGAAGTGCAAGGATTCGGTAACCGTGCCGGAACGGGCGCAACCTTCCTTGGTTCTCATCTTGAAAGGGTATCCGCCTTTCCATATCATTGGGATTTCAAGTCAGCCGGAGAAACATGGCAAGCGTAAAAAAAGAGATGCAATCCTTGACCAAGGAAAAAATGGTCGAAATCCTCGAGAAGATGCTGGTGATTCGATATTTTGAGGAAGCCAGCATCAAGGCCTACCAGCAAAAAAAGATTGCCGGATTCCTGCATACCTACATCGGCCAGGAGGCCGTGGGAGTGGGCACCTTGTCCCACAAGCTCCCTCAGGATGCCGTCGTCACCACCTACCGTTGTCATGGTCTTGGCCTGGCGCTCGGAATGGATCCCAAGTCGGGAATGGCCGAGCTTTTCGGTAAGGTTACGGGCTGCGCGAGAGGCAAGGGCGGCTCCATGCACTTCTTCTCGAAACCTCACAACTTCCTCGGAGGTCACGGCATCGTAGGCGGACAGTTCGGCATCGGCATCGGCGCAGCCTTCAAATCCAACTATGACGAAGACAATGCCGTCAGCTTCATCTTCTTCGGCGACGGCGCCACGGTCCAAGGCACCCTACACGAGACCATGAACCTGGCCGCCCTCTGGGACCTCCCCGCCATTTTCGTCTGCGAAGACAACCAATACGGAATGGGCACCGCGAACGCCCGAGCCATCGCCAATACCGACATCGCTTCCAAAGCCGAGGCTTACGGTATGAAGGGCCATACCATCAACGGCATGGACCTGAACGAAGTCCACAGCCGCATGGGCGAAATCGTCAAGGAAGTGCGAGCCACCCGCCGTCCCGTGCTCATCCACATGAAGACCTACCGTTATACAGGCCATTCGGTTTCGGATGCCGGCCTGTACCGCTCCAAAGAGGAAGTCGATGCCTACAAGCTGAAGGATCCCATCCAGGCCGTAAGCCGCGAGATGATCGAAAACAAGGTGATCACGGAAGAGGAGCTGAAAAGCCTTCAGAAGAAGATCAAGACCTCAATCCAGGAGGCCGTGGATTTCGCCGAAGAAAGCCCGGAACCTCCCTTGGAAGAATTGACCCAGCACGTATTCATGGATGATGTGGGGAACGCCTGATGCCGATGATTGAAATGAGAGAGGCCCTTAACCAGGCCCTCAAGGAAGAAATGACCCGGGACGAAAAAGTCTTCATCTTGGGCGAGGAAGTGGCGGAATATAACGGCGCTTACAAGGTAACCAAGGGCCTGCTTGACCATTTCGGACCTAAGCGCGTCATCGATACTCCTATTTCCGAATCCGGATTCACCGGCTTGGCCGTGGGCGCCGCCATGCTGGGCCTGCGCCCCGTGGTTGAGTTCATGAGCTTCAACTTCTCCCTGGTGGCAATCGACCAGATCATCTCCAACGCGGCCAAGATGTATTACATGTCCGGCGGACTGTACAACATCCCCATGGTGATGCGCGGCCCCAACGGCGCCGGCCCGCGGGTGTCATCCCAGCATTCCCACAACATGGAATCGGTGTTCGCCCATTTCCCCGGCCTGCACGTCATGGCCCCGTCCACCCCCAAGGACGCCAAGGGCATGCTCAAAGCGGCCATCCGCTGCAACGATCCCGTCGTTTTTCTCGAGAACGAACTGGCCTATAACCTGAAGGAAGAGGTTCCCGACGGCGACTACATCATCCCCATCGGCAAGGGCGACATCAAACGCGAAGGCACCGATGTCACCATCATCGCCTGGTCTCGTATGATGTCCCTGGCGAAGGCTGCGGCCGAAGAGCTGGCCAAAGAGGGCATCGATGTGGAACTCCTGGATCCCCGCACTCTGAAGCCCCTGGACATGAACCTCATCGCCGGTTCGGTCAAGAAGACCAACCGGGTCGTCGTGGTGGAGGAAGGTCATTTCTACAGCAGCGTGGGCGCCCAGGTTGCCGAGTCCGTATACACCAACCTTTTCGATTACCTGGACTCGCCCATCGCGCGGGTTTACCAGAGCGAAAACCCCATGCCCTATGCGGCCAACCTGGAAGCCGCAACCTTGCCGTCGGTCGCCAAAATCATCCAGGCGGTCAAACAGGTCACTTACCGGAATTAAACCGGGACCTTGGAAAGCCGGAAACGACCTAACGGAACCTTGATTCCAACCGAACCATCATCGGCCCATGGATGGGCCGATTAACGCACTAAGGGAGTAGCGATGCCTACTAGCATGTTGATGCCGAGTTTGAGCCCGACCATGGAAGAGGGCGTATTGGCCAAATGGCTGGTCAAGGAAGGCGATTTCATTAAACAGGGTACGATGCTTTGCAGCGTCGAAACCGACAAGACCACCGTGGACTACGAGAGCATGGATGAAGGCTTCCTGCGTAAAATCCTGGTACCCGCCGGCTCCCCCGCCAAGGTGAACCAGCTCATCGCCATCCTATCCGACGAAAAAGACGAGGACATTTCGGCCCACCTGGAAAAGGCCACGAAGAAAAGCGAAGAACTACTGGCTTCCAAGGGCGGTGCCAAACCTGCGGCCGCATCCGCTTCCAATGGTGCCGGCCCTTCATCCGCCAGCTACACCCCCGCTCCGGCCCATGCGGCGGTTGCCATGGCCCCCGAGCCGCGAACTGCCCCGGGGCCTGTGAGCCGGACTGAGTCCTCCACCAATGCGGGCGTCCTGAACGATGGAGGCCGCGTGAAGGCATCTCCCCTTGCCAAGAAAATGGCCGAGGATGCCGGCATTCCCTTGCAAAACGTTTCCGGCACGGGCCCCAATGGCCGCATCATCCGGCGGGATATCGAAGGGTACAAGCCGGAACCGGCCGCCATCGGAGCCGGTGCCAATGCCGCTTCCGGCAAACCCGCCGGCGGAAAAACCGAAGGGCCCGTACAACGGCCGCTTTATGGTTCTCTGGCTCCTATCGGCCAGACCCAGGATTTACCCTTGAACATGATGCGAAAGACCATTGGCAAGCGGTTGTTGGAATCCACCCAGGGCATCCCCAATTTCTTCGTGACCATGAAGGTTGAGATGGCCGCCGTGAACGCCTTGCGCGCCCAATTAAATCGCGCCCCCGGGTACAAGATCAGTGTCAATGACATCGTCACAAAGGCCACGGCCTTCGCCTTGCGGGAATTCCCCCAGGTGAATTCCTCCTTCCACGGCGACTTCATCCGCCAAAACGCCAACATCGATATCTGTATCGCCGTGTCCATCGAGGGTGGCCTCATCACCCCCATCGTCCGCGATGCGGATGTGAAGGGTCTGGGGACCCTTTCCGCGGAAATCAAACAGCTGGTGTCCAAGGCAAAGTCCGGTAAGCTGGCTCCGGCAGAATACCAGGGCGGGACCTTCACAATTTCCAACCTTGGCATGTACGGCGTCGAAGAATTCACGGCCATCATCAATCCCCCCCAGTCCGGCATTCTGGCCGTGGGTGGGATCCAGCAGGAAGTCTACCTCCAGGACGGCGTCGCCAAACAGCGCGATGTCATGAAGGTGACCATGACTTCGGATCATCGGGTCGTGGACGGCGCCTTGTCGGCCCAGTTTCTCTCGGCTCTGAAATCCCTGCTGGAAAACCCCACCTGGCTGATGCTGTAAGCCTTCTCCCCTTCGTTCGTTAGGGGAATCCCTTCTCCTTCATTTTTACGGATGCGTTGCCTACGCGTCCGTTTTCATTTCCGGAGCCTCCGGCCTGTACCCCGCTTAGGGAGTATTACTTGCCCGCCGGGATTCCTACCGGAACCGGGTGCGGGCGGCCGATGGGGACGGCTTCCCACGCGGCCCAGGGTTATCTAGATTTCCCTGAAAAGACGGTACGATAACGAGGAGTCAGCTTTGGAATCGAATTATGATATCGTGGTAATCGGGAGCGGGCCCGGCGGTTATGTCGCCGCCATCAAGGGCGCCCAGGCCGGTAAAAAGGTCGCCTTGATCGAGAAATCCGAACTCGGCGGCATCTGCCTCAATTGGGGATGCATACCCACCAAGGCCCTTTTGAAGAGCGCCGAGGTGGCGTATTACCTCAAGCATGCCGGGGATTACGGCCTGTCCGCCAAGGACGTGACCGTCGATTACCCCAAAATCATATCCCGGTCCCGGGATGTGGCCAAGCAGAACAGCAATGGCGTGACCTTCCTCATGAAGAAGAATAAGATCGAGGTCGTGTCGGGCACGGCCAAGCTTATCGCCAAAGGCCTGATCGAAGTAACGGACGCCCAAGGCGGCCGCCGGAACCTCAACGCGAAGAATATCATATTGGCCACCGGTGCTTCTCCGCGGTCCTTCTCCCAGTATCCCATCGATGGGACTAATTTCATCACGTATCGGCATGCCCTGGAGCTGAAGGATCAGCCCAAGAAAATGCTCATCATCGGCGCGGGCGCCATCGGCGTCGAGTTCGCCTACTATTTCAACACCCTGGGCACGGAAGTCCACTTGGTGGAAATGCTGCCTCAAATCCTGCCCATTGAGGACGAGGAAATCTCCAAGACATTGCTGGGCTCGTTCAAGAAACAGGGCATCAATTGCTATGTGGGCACCAAGGTCGGTGAGGTCAAAGCCTCCGGCCCCGGTATCATCGAGGCCAAACTTTTGGACGCGGCGAACAAGGAAACGGTGCTCACCATCGACCGCGTGTTGGTGGCCGTGGGCATGGTCCCCAATACCAAGGACCTGGGACTTGAGCAGGTGGGCGTCAAGCTCGACGAGCGCGGGTTCATCAAGGTGGACGGCTTCCAGGAAACCTCGGTCAAAAGCATTTTCGCCATCGGGGACGTGGCCGGCAAACAGTTGCTGGCCCACAAGGCTTCGGCCGAAGGCGAGGTAGCGGTGGCCCGCATCCTCGGTACGGCCAAGCATGGCATTGAGTATGGACAGATTCCCGGCGCCACCTATTGCCAGCCCCAGGTGGCTTCCATCGGGCTCACGGAAAAAGCCTGCAAGGATAAGAATATCGAAATCAAGATCGGCCGGTTCCCGTTTTCGGCCAGCGGCAAGGCAAGAGCTATCGGAAAGACCGAGGGCATGGTCAAGTTGATCTTCGGCGCCAAGTTCGGCGAACTCCTGGGCGCGCACATCATCGGCAGCGAAGCCACGGAAATGCTGGCGGAGCTGGGCCTGGCCATGAAACTGGAATCGACCTATGAAGAAATCATGCACACCGTGCATGCCCACCCCACCCTATCCGAAGCGGTCATGGAAGCCGCCATGGACAGCCAAGGCGCGGCCGTCCACATCTGACGCCCATCCTTCCGGGGACCCGCCGACCAGGCGTAAGGGACCCGGGGCGATGCGACATCGATGGGCCGTCCACGTTATCCTATGTCCGGAACCCTTATCCCCCTTCGTCATCATGAAGTCCCGCCCGCAGAGAACCCAACCGGGGAGCGGCTACTGGACCGATCCGAGCGTCCCTATCGGGTCTGGGTCCCCGACGGAAACGTGGTGGTTCTTGGTAATTCCCAGGACCCGGAAAAGGAGCTAAACGTCGAGGCCGTGACCCGGGATCGGATTCCGGTCCATAAGCGGATGAGCGGGGGCGGCGCGGTGCTGCTTTCGCCGGGATGCGTCTGCCTTGGTCTCCGGTTCGCCAAGCGAAAGGAGCTTTCCATCCACGATTATTTCGCCAAGGCTACCGCCCTGATTTCCGAAGTGGTCCGGGAAAGACTCGGTTTGGAATTGCGGTTGCGGGGAACCTCGGACCTGGCTTGTTCCCCTTCCCCGGGTGGAGCTCTGGGCATTCTATCCGGTCAGGCCGAAGTCAGTACGGGCGTGGACGGGTCGACGGAGCGCAAGGTCGCGGGAAGTTCGCTGTATATGCCCCGGGATTTTGTCCTTTACCTGACCTCAATTCTGGTCGATCCGGATTTTTCGGCAATCGGGAAATACCTGGCGCATCCATCCAAAGAGCCGGACTATCGGGCGGGACGCGACCATTCGGAATTCCTGGGGGCATTGGGCCCGCTATCGGGGAAAATCGTCCATGCTTGGGAGCTTACGGCCTGTTTCGAACAAAAAATCTTAGCGGTGCCGGGATTGGATTTGGACTGGGAGCAGAGCCGCTAGTAACCCAACCCCAAAATAGCGAGGCGAAGGCGGCGAGGGAGCGAGGATGCCATAAGGGAAACCAAGCGCCATTCCAGGGCCTTAATTCCTTGAGCCATTGGAGTTCGGCGCAAGGCGCGCCGACGCGGGTAGCACTTTTCCAATGAGGTCAACGCCGTGCTTGGCCCCCAAACCCGGCGAAAGTGTCTCGCTATTTTGGGGTTGGGGTACTAGAGTTAGCCCGAAGGATCCGGGAGGTTTTGCTTTGAAAGGAACGGCCTGAAATCTTACGGCTTGGGGGCCGGAGCAGTAGTCGGCTTTTTGACCGGGGTCGGAGAGGGCAGGGCCGGCTCGATTTTGATCGCATCCGCCGGGTGGATCGAATCGATTTTTGGGGCAGGCGGAGCGTCCAACAACTCGAAAGGCTTCTTCTTGAAGGAGTCGAAGCGCCAGGGGGAAAGTTTGATCAAATCCTTTTGGGTCGGATGCTGGGTATAGGCAAACCCGCCCAGGGTCTTGCTTGCCTTGAGTTCATGGACGGTACCGTTCTTGAGGCCCACCTTGACCCAGACCGTAGGGGTATCGAGTTTGACCTTGGCGAAATTGGTATCTGTAGGGGCAACGAATTCATCCACGCTCATTTCCGCAAACCGAGTCGCCATCTCCGAAGCCATGGCGTTCTTGACGCGGTTGCTATCCTGAGGGGCGATCATCTTCCATGTCGAATCCGTGACTGATTCGAGTTTATAGGCGAATGGCTTGCCGGTGGAATCGATCCATGAGGTTTCCACGAACTTCACGTCCTTGGCGGTCGCGCCGAAAAGCTTGCGGTCCTTCCAATCATCGTTCTTGGTGGCGATTTCCCAGGTGAAGTTTCCGGGAGTCCGGTAGACTTCCGGCTTGTCTTCCCATTTCCAATACGTCGAACTGTAATCGGCCCCGGAGGTTTTTCCGATCACGACCTCCGCCAGGACCTTGCCCGAGGCGTCCTTGATGGAGAGATGCTTGGCTTCAACCGAGTCCAAGCCGTATTCGGACAGGCGAGCAGCGCTGTTTGAAACCCGTTCTTTTTTCTGCAGGCGGAAGACATGTCCCAGCACTTTGTTGATTTTCGCCGTGTCGACGGAGAAACCGTCCTTGGATACGACCCATTTGCCGTCCTTTTTCTCCAGGGCGGAGGTATCCGGATTCTTGATGATGCGCACCGAGGCCGCGTTGGCCTTCCAGGAACTGTCAATCGCGGGGGCGTCCTTCGACATCGAATTCTCATTGCTCCGCTTCTTCATCAGGATGCCCGCCAGTAAGGCTAGGGCGGCCAGAAGAACGATCAGGGTCCTCTTCATGCCATCGACTCCTTCTTCTTTCTACGGTAACCCATCGCGATACCCAGAGCCAATAGCAGCAACGGCGCCACCAGCATATTCAAGAGCAGGATAGGGATTTTCTTGGACTTCTTGGTTTCCAGGATGGGCGAGTTCGCGATTTCCCGGCTGCGGATGGTGATCAGGTCCGGATCGAGCGCCAACTGGTCGAAGCTGTTAAGCACCAGGTGAAGATTGGCGACCGCGTTGGTATACCCCACGTAGAAATCCGTGGCGAACAGCGCATTGCCGACCACCAAGATTCGGGATTCCTTTTGGGTGGAACGTAACACGCCTGCTGTGTCGATTCTCTGGCTGCTGTCCACCACCGGCAGGGGGCGATTTGCATAGAAGGATTGGAACTTTCCGGACTTGAGGACCACCAAGGGCTGCACCCTTTGGTTGACCGGCAGGTACTCCTTTAGCTCCTTGGGCAATAGGTTAAAGCTGTTGGATTCTTCCCAGGAGCCCTTGGTGGTTTGCGCGAGTACTTCGATTTTAGAAGAGTCCTTTCGGGTGGTGTCAATCTCGATGGTGGAGGCCCAGGGCAGGCTGATATTCCCGAGTTTGGAAGTGATAGGGCTGCTCGTATTGAGGCCTTCCCCCTGGACCACGACCCAATAGGGATAAGGAGACGGAAAGAAGGCGTTCCCGAAGCGCACGAATTGGAAGTTGCGATCCTCAAGCACCACATTCTTCTTCACCGTCAAACCGTAATGGGTGAGTAGGTCTTCATATCCGTTGTTTGAAGCGGTGCCGTTGATGCCCATGCCCAGGCTCATATCTACGCCAGGGGTAAGGAACATCACGGATTTGCCCTTCATCAGGAACTGGTCGATTCGGAATTTTTCCAGGTCCGAAATCCGGGAGGGCGCGGCCACCAAGAGCAGGTCCACGGTTTCCGGGATCGGACCTGTCAGGGGATCCAGCTTCTCAAGTTTGTAAAGCTTCTCGGTCTCTTCCTTGAGTGTCGGGAAATTTTCGTCGAAACCGTTGGTGGTCTTCGGTTGCGGGCCTGGCAGGGTCATAGCCAGCTTAGCCCCCTGGCCCCCTTCGAGGATGCCGATGGTCTTCACCGACCCGGTCAGTTTCTTCAGCTTGACCACGAGGTCGTATTCGAAGGATTCCAGGTTCTGCAGCACTGGGATCACTTCCTTTTTGTCTCCATAGGTCATCGCAAGGCCGAAGAAACCTTTCTTGATCTGGAGGCCCTCGGAACTCTGCTCCTGCAACTGAACCTCTTGGATACCCAGGGACGTGGCCGATTGCCTCTTAGTCTCGCTCTCGCCCGGATCCTCGAAGACCAAAGTGATCTTTCCGTTCGCCTGGGCCTCGAACTCGCGCAACAAGTCGACGACATGGGTCCGAATCTGCAGAAACTGGGTGGGAAGGTCCTTGGACATGACCACCTTGACGGTGACCAGATCCGGCAGGGAACGGATGGTATTGATGGACGCCTTGCTCAGGGTGAATTGCTTACCCGAGGTGAGATCCAGACGGCGATGGAAAAACATCTCGCTGGTAAGGCCGATGACGGCCAGGATCACCACCAGGGTGATGATGCCGAGATAGGTGTTGGCCCGGCTGCTCAATTTCTTGGAATTCATGGCCATGGATTATCTCCACTTCCTGGCTTCGATGTTCTTGACGTTCAGGTAGAGAAACAGGGTGATCACGGAGACATAATAAATCACGTCCCGGGAATCGATCACCCCGCGGGTCACGTTGTTGAAATGGCTGAGAAGACTGATGTAGTCGCAAACCGCCACGATGGACCCCAAGGCATTGAGCCATACCGGCGCGATACCGATCAGGAGCAGCACGAAAATGACCGCCAAAGAGGTAATGAATGCGACCACTTGGTTTTCCGTCAGGGAACTGATGTAAAGTCCGATGGCCATGTAGGCCGCGCCCAGGAAGAGGGCGCCCACGTAGGATCCGAATATCACGCCGAGATCGGGCTTGCCCAGGTACATAAGTGAAGCGGGAATGCTCATGGAAAAGGCCAAAGTGATGGCGAGAAAGGCGAAAGCGGCAAGGAACTTGCCCATCACCACTTCCCATTCCTTCATCGGCATGGTCAGCAGCACTTCCACCGTGCCCATTTTCTTCTCTTCGGCCCAGAGACGCATGGTTATAGCCGGAACGAAGAAGAGAAAGACCCACGGCATAGCGGCAAAATATCCGCGCATGGACACCTGTCCCTGGCGGAAAAAATCCTGGACGAAGAAGAAGAAGGCATTCGATACCAGGAGATAGAAGATGATGAAAACAAAGCCGATCGGAGATGAGAAATAACTCCGCAGCTCTTTCTTGAAAATGGCGAATACATGGTTCATGTCAGCCCCTCGTCAATTTCGCGAAAACGTCTTCCAAACTGGCCGTTTCGGCCTTAAGCTCGGATACCAGCCAATTCTTTTCCACCGCCATCTTGAACACGTCCAAGGATACGTCACGCTGGTCCGCGCCCTGGATGGCCAAGCGGACGAAGCCGTCCCTGGCGTCCGAAATCTTTTCCGCCTTCTTCACAAATGGGGCGGAGTCCAGCAGTGACTGGACCTCGGAGCCCTTGACGGTCACGAATACGGTCGTTCCCGAGGAACGGGACATCAGCTCCCGCGGGGTGCCCTGGGCAACGATATGGCCGTTATTGATGATGAGCACGCGGTCGCTGGTGGTTTCGACCTCGGACAGGATATGCGTCGAATGGATGACCGTCTTTTCCTGGCCCAGGTTGTTTATCAAACTGAGGATGTCCCGGATCTGATTCGGGTCGAGGCCCGATGTCGGTTCATCCAGGATGAGCACAGCTGGGTCATGGATGAGGGCCTGGGCAAGACCGACGCGCTGCCGGTACCCTTTTGAAAGATGGCCGATCAGCTTGTAAGTCACCTTTCCCAGGTCGCAATCGGAAATTACCCGTTCCACCGCGCCTTTGCGCTTTGCGGATGCAATTCCCCTGACCTCGGCGGTGAAGGCCAGGTAGGTGGTCACATCCATATCATGATAGAGGGGGCAACTTTCCGGAAGATATCCAATCTGCTCTTTGACCTTCAGTGGCTCATCAAAGGTATCGTGTCCGTTAATACTCGCCCTTCCCGCTGAAGCGGAAATAAAGCAGGTCAGTATTTTCATAGTCGTGGTTTTGCCGGCCCCGTTGGGTCCAAGCAACCCTACAACCTCGCCCTTGTTGATATGGAACGAGATGTTGTCTATGGCCTTGGATTGGCCATAATGCTTAGTAAGGCCTTCGACATGGATCATGCTCAACCTTTCACGCTTTTTGAATCGATTCCGAAGGATCGACACCCTCAAAATCGGACTAAAATTACTATGGTCCCCACCGAAAATCAAGCGAACGAAGGTTTTTTCCAGTTATTATTACCGGAAGATAACCTTAATCGGGAGCCCCCGATGAGAATCAGGCCGATGTGTGCGCTACCGTACTCGGGATGTTACCTTACCCGAACCGGGTCCGGGACCTATGCGGGAATCCAGTCTCTAAATCCTGGAACCGTGAAAAAAGGACGGTCTTGAAGACCGTCCTTTAGGCGTCATCGCCCAATTGTCCGGCCTCGGTGGCCGGAGGGAAGTGGTGGAGGCGGCGGGAATCGAACCCGCGTCCGAAATCAACTTACCGAACGCTCCTACATGCTTTTTTCCTGATTTGTATTTCGCTTCCCAACCCACCCTAGGAATCGGTTGGTCGGGTCGCTAGCCTGGCTTTTCTCGGCCTCCCCGCCCAGACATCAGGGAGACCCAGCCTCAGAGTATTGCAATCCGACTGCCTTTAAGGCGGCGACAGCCGAACCGTGGTCACCTAGTTTTTAGACTAGGCAGCCATTGCATAAGAATATGATTCTTCTGCATTTGTTTTTTTCCAGTTTTTTTACGAGGCCAACTAGAATCCTCGGCATGCTACTATCAGCTCATCCAATCCCGTCGAAACCTTTGCGCCCCCAATTGTTGTGAATCCATAAAGATACCAATTTCACCGTAAAAGCGCGAGCAAGTGGTTCCTGGAAAGCTGGTTGAATTGACTGATTGCGGCCGCCTGGGAACCCTGGAGAATGTCGTTCCTGATTTTTTCGGTCAGGCCTTTGGCGAAATCCAGGTCTTCCACGTTGGACAGCGCCTTGGTGGTATTGATCGCCTGGTTCTGGTTGTTGGACAGCGCGTATTCTAGTCTGTTGGCAAGCGAGCCCTGTTCGGCCCGGCTCGAATTCACTTGTCTCATGGCCGCATCTATCGAAGCCATAGCCAGGAGTGCCGACTCCGGGGATTTCAACATTTCCGATTGCAAGGACAAGGCATTGAGCGACAGATTGGCAGCCGAAAGGGTCACGGTATCGTCCTGGTCGCTTCCGGCCTGGATTTTGCCCGTTCCATCGGAAAGTTTGCTTGATCCGTCCAGCATATTCTGGCCATTGAAATTCGTGGATTTGGAGATCCTGTCAATCTCCTGGGACAGGGATTGGAACTCCTTGTCCAAGGCGTTCCGTTCATTCTCCCCATAGGCCCCATTGGCGCCCTGGATGGCCAGTTCACGCTGTCGCTGGAGCATTTCCTGTATTGTACCCGCGCCGGCATCGGCGATGTTCAGGGCGTTCATTCCGGCCTGGATATTTTCCGAAGCGTTCCGGTATGCCCTGACCTGCTTGTCGAATTCCTTGGCGACTGCGAGTCCGGCAGCGTCATCGGAAGCTCGGTTGATCCGCTTTCCCGTGGCCAGCTGCTCGAGGATCTTGGCCTTTTCCTTGCCGGTATCCTGGAATTTATGGGCTAATTGGTCTTGAAGATTTTTTTCGATACGCATTGTTGGTCCCCCTCCTTGGTGGACCGTTCCCGACTGCTCTGCGAACGGGGATACTCCCGTTTATTTTATCGGAGGAAATCGGTAAACCTTGAGCCTTTTTTATAATTTCCTGCATCATAAAACCCTAATAATACCAGCATCCCAAGGAGCGTTCCTGCATCCCCTCCCCTACCGGGCTCTGGCCCTTGATTTGGACGGCACCTTACTCGATTCCCAGGGGAAACTGCCCCTTCGCACTGCCGCCCTCCTCAGGACCTTGGCCGCCTGTGGCCTCCGCATCATTTTGGCGTCTGGACGCATGACCGCCAGGGTGCTCCCCTTCGCGGAGCAACTGGGCGTACCCATGACGGTGGTTTCCTACAATGGCGCCGAAATTCTGGAAGGCGGCCCTTCCGGCTGGGAAGTGGTTTCTTCGCGCGGTCTGCCCGACCCGGCCCGGATGGCGGTTCTCTCCTTATGTCGGGCCCACCGGGTATTTCTTAACGTTTACGCCGCCGGTAAACTCCACGCCTACCATCCCCAGGGAGACTTCACCTGGTCCATTCACTACGAAATCAATTCCGGTGCCACCTATGCGGGAAAACATGCGCGCCTGGAAGACCTGCCCAGTTCGGACATCTCCAAATTGCTGGTCATTGAAAGCCCGCGCAACCGCGAGCGCCTTTACGAGCAATGGCTGCCGCTTCTGGAAGACCTTTGCGTACTCACCAAATCCAATCCCGAATACCTTGAGTTCCTTGCGAAGGACGTGAACAAGGGATCGGCCCTGAAACTCTGGATGGACGGCAACGGCATCCTACCATCGGACCTACTTGCTTTCGGAGACGCCGAAAACGATTTGGAGATGTTGAAGCTGGCGGGGCTGGGCATGGCCATGGCGAATGCGACTCCCGGATTGCGGGCCGCCTATTCCCGGTTTTCACCATGGTCCAATGCCCAAGAGGGAGTGGCCATTGAATTGGGCCGCCTGTTCAACCTTCCCCTGGATTCCTGAACACCGGGGACCTTGAAACCGGTTGCTTTTCTTGCTTTAGGGGAAGGGCGACAACTCCCGGTCCAGGCTGCGGTAATGGACCGCTTCCGCCATGTGCTCTTCGCGAAGTCCGGGACTCGCCTCCAAGTCCGCGATGGTCCTACCTACCTTGAGTATGCGATCGAACGCGCGCGCGGAAAGTCCTAAGGTTTCCACCGCATCGCGGATGAGCTTCCGCGTTCCGGAATTCAAGGTGCAATGTTCCCGGAGTTGGCTTCCAGTCATATGGGCATTGCAGAAAATGCCCGCTCCCCCGCCTCCTTCGCCCTTGAAGCGAAGCCTCTGGATGTTCCTGGCCAAGGCCACCCGCTCGCGAATGACCTCCGAGGATTCTCCAGTCCTGGTTTCCACCAATTGGGAGAACTCGAGGGTGGGAAGCTCCAGATGGAGATCGATCCGATCCATGAGCGGACCGGATATCCTCGCCCGGTAACGCTTGATTTCTTCCATGCGGCACACGCAGCGCCGGTGGCGATCCATCAGATAGCCGCATGGACATGGATTCATGGCTGCTCCGAGCATGTTCCGGCAAGGATAGGAAATCGATTGCGCGGTGCGGGATATGGTTACCATGCCCTCTTCCAAAGGCTGCCGCAGACTTTCGATCACATCCTTATGGAATTCCGGAAGCTCGTCCAGGAAAAGTACCCCATTGTGCGCCAGGCTCACCTCCCCCGGGCGCGATCCGCCGGTCCCGCCTACAAGGGCCTGTTGGCTAATGGTATGGTGGGGCGACCGGAAAGGCCTGCGCCTGGGAATCCCCTCGCCCTGCTTCATCATCCCCGCCACGCTATAGACCCGGGTGGTTTCCAACGCCTCCGCCTCGCTCATTGGAGGAAGGATGGATGGCAAGCGCCGGGCGAGGAGGGTTTTTCCGCAGCCGGGGCTACCCACCAACAAGAAGTTGTGGGCTCCCGCAGCAGCCACTTCCAAGGCCCTTTTGGCATGGGACTGGCCTTTCACCTCCGAAAAGTCGACCGCATCCACTTCCGCCGTTTGGGTCCGTTTGCCCCGTCCCCTGGCGGGAAAAGCGGGGTTGCGAAGAAAATCCAGGGTCTCAAGCAGGTTACCCGCGCCGAACACCCCGACGCCTTCCACCAGAACGGCTTCGTCCCGGTTGGCCATGGGTACAATCAGTCCGCGAAGACCGGACTGTTTAGCAAAGATCGCCGCCGATAGCACGCCCCGCACGGGCCTTATGGTCCCATCGAGGGACAATTCGCCCAGGAAAAGGAATTCATCCAGTGGTGCGGACTCGAATTGGCCGGAGGCCAACAGGATGCCCACGGCCAGGGGCAGGTCGAAGGCCGTACCTTCCTTACGGATGCCTCCGGGCGCAAGGTTCACCGTGATCCGTTTGCTGGGAACGGCGAACCCTGAGTTCTTGAGGGCAGCGAAAACCCTCTCGCGGGCCTCCTTGACCGCGGAATCCGGAAGGCCCACCATGGTAAACCC
>JALYSE010000028.1:0-10268 GCA_030854955.1 Fibrobacterota bacterium
CCTATACACGCACTATCATTGCGTGTTAGTTCCCAATACACGCACTTCACGCACTTCGTTCCTCTCACCATGCCCCCGAAGGTAATCCATCTGGTTCCCGATCCCTGCCACATGGTGTGCGGCCACGTGAGGATACCTTTCCGTTTTTGAACTGCTGTGGCCAAGAAGGAGGAAGAACCATAAATCCGTTCCGTGTCCTTGCTGCAAGTTCCAGCGCCAGCGAATAAAAGCCCATGATTTTTGAGGAGTAACAAAAATTACGGCCTAGTCGTTACTGGGTACATGGTCTACGAGATGTACACGGTCTACCTTTGTTTGTTCCCAGGAGTCGAACAAGTATGCCGGCACCGATTCACCGGATCCCGGATCCCGCATCCCGCATCCAACGCTCCGTGTCCAGGTCGGTATCGTCAAACAGCAGCTCCCTCACCGCCCCCCGAACCAAGCGGGTCGGACGCAAGTGAAGGCCGAGTACATAATCCCGTTGGCCTTCAGTAGGCGACGAACCAGGCAAAAATATGAGTGGGAAGGCCCACGGCTACGACCCGGTTACCTCCCCCGAATACGTCCTGGAAGGCGTTTCCCGTAAACACCCGCAGGGAATTGGGGGAGTTTATACCCGGATACAGCGCTACTTCGAGATTCCGTTCGCCAGAGGAGCTGTCCCAGATATGATTGGTAATTACCTTTTCCCTCGTGCTGGTTTCCAGTCCATCCCACCGCTGATAGATAACGGTTCCATCGAAAAGAACGCTAGGGATGAAGAGCACAAAATCCTGCTTGGCGGTCGCCACGATGGAGTAGCTGCTGTAAGGCTCGGTTTTGGTGATCTTATAAATCCGATGCCTGGAAAATCCCGTCGTGGGTGAGGTGAACTCCGTTTGGGTATGATAGGCGACCAAGGCCGGAATAGGGCCGGGCAGCCATTTGTCAATCCCCTCGCGGGTGGTAAAGGCGATGCGTCGTCCGTCCGGTGACTAGGCCGCTTCTTCAATGTTGACGTCCGGGGTGGGAATCATTTTCGCATCGGTTCCGTCCAAAAGGCAGGTTCCGATTTTCCTCATTCCATTGACGATTTTTATATAGGCGAAACGTTCAACCCCGCCCGTTTTGAAAAGCCTCAGATCGTACTTTCTCCCTGATCCCACGACGGGCATTTTTCCGTTAGTGTATCCGGTTTTGGAAAAGATCAAGGTATCTGCTGCCACTGCGGATTTTTCCAGTGGGCGACTTGAGGCCGCCATGGCCCCGTCGCCTAGCCGGACTTGGGGGATGTTCAGGAAGCGGAGAACGGTAGATTGCCCGTTGATGACGCATTTGAAAAAATAAATCCCGGACCCCGCGGAGAGCCGCGGCAGTAGGATGCGCTGTTCACCCGGACCGTATTTCCGGCCTTCGGCGAGTGCGACCAAGCCCAAGCTATTGTCGCCGATCCTAATAGGAAATCTTCAACTTTTCCGCAGCCTTGCGCAGGGCCTTCTCCCGGCTCCAAATCGAAATCCCCTCCAGGTTCGCGGCCGCCAATAAATGCATGTCGATGAAACCCAGGCCCAATCCGGATAACCGGTGCGCCTCGATGAATGCCAGGAGTTCCGAATGCCTCACCATGGGGGTGGTGGGAAGCAGGGAGAGGCGATGGAGGACTTCCTTGCGGGAAGCGAGATTTCCGCAGGCAATCTCTCCGAGTACCAACGGGTGGCAAATCACGTCGCCGCTTTCCAGTAAAGTCACGACTCCCGGGTCACCTTGGCGCAGGAAATCGACCCAGACGGAAGTGTCGATCAGGACCATTATTTGAAGGGGCGGGTACGGCGACGGGGAACCGGGCGCATACCCTTCTGGCTGCCGCCCAAAGCGATGAGCCTTTTGCGGTTTTCCTGGGCTATCAGCGATTCTAAGCCCATGCGAACCAGGGATGTCTTCTCCGTAATTCCCGTAAGTTCCGCGGCTTCCTTCAATATTTCATCATCAATGTTCAAGGTCGTTCTCATATGCATAAGTATGCATGTTTTATGCATATAAAGCAAGTTTGGATTCAAGGGCCGGGACCGGATTCCCTTGAGTTATTCACCCATTTTAAGTTGATTGTACCCCAATGAAAATTATCTTCATGGGCACCCCCGAATTTGCCGTAACCTTCTTGGAAACCCTCCATTCCAGCCGGCATGACATCGCCCTGGTGGTCACCCAGCCGGACAAGCCCAAGGGACGCGGCCAGAAGCTCGCGGCCCCACCCGTCAAGGAGAAGGCCCTGGAATTGGGTTATCCCGTTTCCCAGCCCGCCTCCCTCAAGACCCCGGATTTCCACGACCTCATCGCCGCCCAGAAGGCGGACCTGCTTGTTGTGGTCGCCTACCGTATCCTGCCCGATACCCTGTTTCCCCTGACCCGCTTCGGCGCCGTCAACGTGCATGGGTCCCTGCTTCCCAAGTTCCGCGGCGCCGCCCCCATCCAATGGGCCGTGGCCACGGGCGAGGCGGAAACGGGCGTCACGGTGTTCCAGCTCGACCGGGA
Source organism: Fibrobacterota bacterium (assembly GCA_030854955.1). Lineage (GTDB taxonomy): Bacteria > Fibrobacterota > Fibrobacteria > UBA11236 > UBA11236 > Chersky-265. Next base: position 2,515 of record JALYSE010000028.1, read on the forward strand.
AATCGATCACGGCGGCATCCTGGCCCGGGCCGCCACACCGATTGGTCCGGAGGAAACCGCCGGAGATCTGTTCATCCGGCTCCGGGAAATGGGCAAGGACGTGCTGATGAAGGTGCTGGACGACCTGGAGGCGGGTCGCGCGCGGCCGGAGCCCCAGGATCACGGCAAGAGTTCGCCGGCGCCCAAGCTCAAGAAGGAGGACGGTAGGCTCGATTGGTCCTTGCGCGCCCAGGCCCTCCACGATCGCGTGCGCGGTTTCAATCCGTATCCCATCGGTTACACTACCCAGGCCGGCACCGGCCGGATTCTGCGCATTCACGCCACCCGGGTGGACATTGGATTCTCCGGCACGGGAACCGGCGGCACCGTGACCGCGGAACCCGGGGAGGTCCGCTATTCGGTGGATCGCCATCCCCTGGTCGCCACCGGGGGCGGGTGGCTTAAGCTGCTGGAAGTCCAATGGGAAGGCAAGCCGCGCGTGAGCGGGCCGGATTTCGTGAACGGCCTGCAGCCGGAGGAACGGCAGGGGTTGCAGTTCACTTGAGTATTCGATAAACCAAGAACCCCAAGGTCCTCATTGCAAGGCTATACATCGCGGGAAGCCGCCCTCAACATCCTCCTGGAACAGGAATCCTCAGGATCCTTCCTGAAGGATCTGTTCCCGCGCCACACCGACGGCCTGCTGAAACAGGATCGCGGCCTGGTGCGGGAAATCTGCTTGGGGGTCATCCGCAACCTCAGCCTCCTGGACCACAATATCAACCTGTACGCGGCGAAAAAGCCCGGCCCCGGTGTCTTGCGCACCATCCTGCGCATCACGGCCTACCAGCTTTTCTTCATGGACGTGCCGTCCTTCGCGGCCGTCAACGTGGGCGTGGAGCTGGCGAAACTCCGGGAGAGCAAGCATCAGGGTGGATTCGTAAACGCGGTCCTGAAGAAAATGATCGCCGAGAGCCTGCAAAAGGTCCCGGGCGGAACGATCAAAGCCCTGGCGGTGAACCACTCCCATCCCGAATGGCTGCTGAGGCGCTGGTATAAGCGCCTGGGCGGTGACGGCATGATCCGGGCCCTGGAGCGGAACAATCAGGAAGCTCCTCTGTGGATCCGCGTCAATCCGATGCGCGCGACCGTCGCGGAGGTCAAGGATACCCTGGCGGGCCTGGAGGTGGAGACCGAAGCCGCTCCGGACGCGCCCTTCTATCTGCGCATCACCGGCAAGGGGGGCGGAGAAGCCGCCCTCCATTCGCCTCTCTTCACGGAAGGCAAAATCGCCTTCCAGGATCCGGCTGCGGCGCTGATCGCGACCCTGGCCGATTGGCGTTCCGGAGAATCCCTGTTGGACCTCTGCTCGGCGCCGGGTGGCAAGGCCGCCTGCCTGGCCGAACATTCCGCGCCCGCAGCCCCTGCGCCCGCAGCCCCTGCGCCCGCAGCCCCTGCGCCCGCAGCCCCTGCGCCCGCAGCCCCCGCAGCTCCTGCGGCCGCGCCCTTCATCGTCTGCAACGACATTTCCTTCCGCCGCCTGCTTAAAATCCACGATGCCATCGATCGCCTGGGGCACGGACGCCTGGCCCCGGTGGTCATGGACCCGGCCGCGCCCGCATTGCGCAAACGCTTCGACCTGATTGTGGTGGACGCGCCCTGCAGCAACCTGGGCGTGCTGCGTCGCCGACCGGAAGCCCGCTGGAACCGGAGCCAGGGGGATCTGGAGCGCCTGGCCGGCCTGCAAAAAGGACTGCTGGCGAATGCCGCCGCCCTGGCCTCTCCGGCGGGGCGTATCCTCTACGCTACTTGCAGCCCGGAAGAGGAGGAGACCTCCCAGGTCGTACGCGCCTTCCTGGCAGACCATCCCGATTGGAGTGTGGAAGATGCCGGTGACTGGTTGCCGGCTTGGGCGGTCAAGGAAGGGTTTCTCTGGCTCCATCCGGGCGAATCGGAATACGACGGATTTTTCGCCGCCAGGCTGGTTCGGTCGCACAAAGTGCGGGTGGACGGCGCGTCATGAAGTGCACCGCGGCCCTGGCGTGTATCGCTGCGGTCCTGGGACTCCATGCGCCTGCCCTGAGCGAGTCCCGGCTATTTGACCAGGTGTATCTCGCGGTCGAAGGGGGATCCGTTTTTCCGGTCGGCAACCTGTCCCCGCCTTTCGAACCCGTGCCTGATTTCGGGATCCGGGCTGGCTCCTCCTATTACGGGCTTTTCGAAGCCCATGTGCTGATGCATGCCGCGCGCATGACGACTTCGAGCGGCCCCGGTCCTGTATGGCTGGCCGCCGCCGGGGTGGGATTGGAATGGCGCGGCTTGCCGGTCTGGCTCCCGGCGCCCGGGATCGGCATTTCCCTGAATTACGCGCGGATCGCAGAATCGGATGATCCCGGGAACCAGGTGGTGTTCATGCGGGATGGCGAAAGCGAGTTCGGTTTATATCCTTTCCTGGCATGGCGCATCCCGGTGCGGCCTTCCTGGTTCCTGAGCGCGGATGTCAGGAACGACGTGGTCTTGAGCGAGCCGAAATACAGCCGTACGGTTTCTTCCCATATCGGAGCGGGGTGGCGATGGAAATGAATTGGATCAAACAAATCGGCCTATCGACCGCTGCCTTTTGGATAGCAGGGATAGCAGGGATGGCAGGGATGGCCGGGACCGCCACCGGGGCCGCCGCTGCCGGGGTCGCTGCCCCAGAAGAACCCTCCCGTTGGGCCAAGCCCTGGAACATCCAGGCTGAATCGGAGTTTTTCCGGGATCGCGTGGACCAGCCCTGGAATCATTTCCTGCTGGACGCCCAGCATGGGTTCGTCTCCGGCCGGGAGTTTTACCAGTCCACGGGAGAGACCCCTCCCTTCCTTTGGATGTCGCATCCTTTCCAGCGTTTCGGAACGGACCGAGCCTGGCAATCGGATACCGTTGCCTTGGCCGTCCGCGTCCTGACCGGGAACGAAATCGGCGATCCCTTCCTCCAGGAAGTGTCCTCCTCCTCGTCCGATATCGAACGGAACCGCACGCCCCTGACCTCCGGCGACGTGAGTTGGGCGCCCCTTCCGGCCCTCCGGCTGCACGCCGGCCTCGATCAGAACGACCATTTCACATACCGGACCTTTCCCTTCCGCGAACGCCTGATCGGGTCGGGCAATACGGAAGAGTACGCCTGGATCGGTTCCAACCTTCCCCCGAAAAGCCAGGTCAACCTGGGCGGCTCGTTTGATCATCGCGGCGCTCTGATGGCCGCTCAATTCAACCAGGGATGGTGGTGGACCCAATCGCCGGTCTCGGGTTACGTCTACCCCTGGGAAGGCTTCAACGCCGATTTCCTCTCCAAGGCGGGGGAGGATTTCGAACTGTCCCTCATCGAACAGAGATGGGATTCCCCGCTGAATGACCGGTTCTACCGCGCCCATTGGCGCCGCTCGGAAATCGGCATGGGCTTTTTGGGGTCGTCCCGCGGAGATTGGCTATGGCGCCTGGACCTGGGATTCCAACGCCGGGAAATGACCTCGGACTCGCTCTTCAAGCCCTTCCTGGAGAAGACCTATCCCACCCGGTTCCGGTACCGCCAGGTCTGGAACGCTCCGGACTCCATTCCCTTGCAGATGATCAACCAGGGTTCCATGGGCGTCCGGGAGCGGATCATCAACCTGCAGCATTCCGTTGAATTCCGGGAGAAGTGGGGCACGCATCAGCCCCGACAGATCATCAAGGCCTTCTACCGCCACCGCATGAAGGGTTATAAGGTGCCGACGGAAGCGTTCCTGGAGGATACGTCCTGGACCGCCGAATCCCGCCCGGGGAGACAGGCCCGGGGCGTGTCCGGCGAGCTCGAATACCGGGAAAAGCGGAAGTCCTTCGAGGTGGGCCTATCGGGCAATTACGGCTTGGAATGGGAAGCGCCCCTCTTCCGGCTGGACGGATTGGATACGATCGAGGGTACCCTGATTCGCCGGGGCGCTTATGAAGGCGACATGCATATGCTTAAGAACGGTGCCGGCCGGGTATTCGCCGGAGGCGGTCTTGGCAGCTGGGGATTCTGGAAGTCCCAAGCGGGATGGCGCGAGTTCTGGGGAAAGAACGCCGATGCCATGGAGTTCCTGCCCAGCCGTTACTGGGTAGGCGGCGGCGGGGGCGTGGCGCTTCCTTCGGACCTGCGCATGGAGGTGAATGCAAACTATCTGGGCGAAAAGGAAGTGCGGGGATGGGGCCCGGTCTTCGAGGTTCCGGCCCATTTCGAGAACAACATCGTTCTGGAACAGGCCCTTTTTCATGAACGGATGAAGCTGTCCCTTTCGGCCCTGCATGCCTTCGGCGAGGATATCCGCGAGCAACCGAACGGCAATCCGCTCCGGTTCCGAATTATAGTGGGAGTGAAGGGTACGATTTACTGAATTGCGACCAGCTGTTCCGGCGACGGGGACAGCAGGTCGTTGGGATTGAGCATGGGCATGGGCTTGGCCTTGAGTTCCAGGACAAAGAGCTCCGGGGTCCAGGCCGTGCGTTGGCAATACTGGGCGGGCGATTCGACCACCGCTTCCTTTTCGATTTTTTCGCCGGGATCAAGCCTGACCTTGGCCAGGGGTGCGGACCATCCCGGGGGATCGGGGACATCCGGTGTGGCCAGGGCCCGATTGGAAACGAAGCCGAAGCAGGTGCCTCTTCCGTCTCCATCCCCATCCGCCTTGCGGCTTTCCACCAGGCTCCATCCATTACCCAGGTCGCTGAGTACCGCCACCTCATCATTCCGGCTGAAGTGCCCCATTCTGGGGGCATGGGCGGCGGGGTATTTGCGGAAATTGACCTTGGCCCATTTCACCTTGGCCTTTTTGCCCACGCTTGGGGAAGTGTTTTCGCGTTTCCATTGTTCCAGGATTTCATTGGCCGGGAACATCAGCAGATAGGCGGCCATGTAGGCGGTGTCGCCGTTGGCCTCAACCACCTGCACCCATTTGCCGAACACCTTGGAAACGTAAAGGGAGTCGTCCTGGACCCGGACCCCCAGGACCTTGCTTTCGAGGGAAGGAGCCGACCGTAACCGGGCCGCGTCGACCTTGACCTTGGCGTGGCAGTTGCCGAAGGCGATGGGATTGTCGGGCATGGCCGCGAACCCATGGGAGGCCACGGTGGCCAGACCTAAAATCCCCAAAGAAACGAGGAGTTTATGCACGATGCCACTCCGTTAGTAAGACTCGATGCTTTAGAGTTTGCCTTCGGCAAACCCCCCGCTCCTCACTCGTACAAGATTAAGTGATGCAGGCTCTTTAAAAATTATAGAGCACGGTAAGAAACGGAATCAAGCCCCGGCTGGGACTATCGTGGGGATTAAGTCATTGATATTTGGGGTATTTCAGAAAGGCGCGCCTTCCCTTGGTAGATTCGAAGGAGGAACCCCACAAGTGGTTTTCCCCCGCAACAATCCAGACATCAGTCATCAGCATCAATCATCGGCATCAATCCTTTTTTTGGCGCCTGGGGTCCTCTGAAAAGTCAAATGGTCGCAAGTTCAATAAGTATACTCCGCGTCCGGGCCGGCCGATTCTCTCGGGAAGCGATTAGTTTTTACGGTGAATGACCTCAAGGCCCATCCTCTTCGTCACCCGTAACTTCCCACCCACCCAGGGCGGAATCGAGACCTTCGCCGCCGAGTTGGCCCGCCACGGCCTTTCGGCCGGCGAACCCATGGTGCTCGTCCACGTAGGCCAACCCGTTTGCGACGTACCGCCATCCGGCCTCCTCGCCTACCATCACCTTCCCGGCACCGGCCGATGGCCCGCGCTCCTCTCCGCCGCCTTTTTCCTTCCTTGGTTTTGCCTCAGGCATCGGCCGCGCCTCATCGTGAACATGCAGGTGACCACCGGTCTTGGCAGCATGCTTGCGCGCGTCCTGCTCGGAGTCCCATATATCGTCCTGTGCATGGGCTTGGAAGTGCTGCCCGGTGGCATTCCCCTCTGGCGGGCGTTGCGCGGGAGCATCCTGAGAAGGGCCGATCACGTTATCAGTATCAGCCGCTTCACCGATTCCCTGGTTGCATCCTTCCGCGTGCATCAAGGGAAGCGCCAGGTGATCACGCCCGGCACGCGCCTGTTTCCGGACATCAATCCAACGCGCGACCGAAAGGCCCTTTTCGGCGCGGGATCGGAAACGGCTTTCGTGGTCCTCTCCCTCTCGCGTCTGGTGCCCCGGAAGGGTATTGACAAGGGCATCGAAGCCATAGCCCTGGTGGCGGAAAAACGGCCGGATATCCTTTACTGTATCGCGGGATCGGGGCCTGACCTGCCGAGATTGCGGGAGCTGACCGCGAAAAAAGGCGTGGAGAAAAATGTCCGGTTTATGGGAAGGATTGCGGAAGCGGATATGGGTCCGTGCTTTGCCCGCGCGGACCTGTTCCTGCTGCCCAGCCGCTCCTCCATCGATCCCCCGGACGTGGAAGGCTTCGGCATCGTTTTCCTGGAGGCAGGTGCGTGCGGCACGCCTTCCCTGGGTGGAAACAGCGGCGGGGTCCCGGACGCGGTCCTGGACGGCGAAACGGGCTTCCTGGTGGATCCGGAGGATCCGCAGGATATCGCGGAGAAGATCCTGAGGCTCATGGAGGATCGGGAGCTGTTGCGCCGATTGGGAGCCAAGGCCCGTGCCCATTCCGAGGACTCGACTTGGGAGAAAGCCTGCGCACGGTATTTTTCCGCTATCGGTCCCTGATCTTCAGGATCCCCTTTTTCAAATAGACCGTCACCACGGCGCCGAAGGTCAGCAGGAAGGCCGCGAAGCCCGCGATGCGGCTTTCCAGACCGTCCCCGCCTGCGAACCGCCAGCCCAGGTAGGAAATCCCCAGGGTCGCCAGGCTCGCCAGGAACAGGATCATCACCGAGGTGTTGATGGGAACGCGCTTGAGCAGATAAATAGCCTCCCCGTACCAGGCCGCATTCGTCAGCAGGATGGAAAGGGAGGTGGCCAAGGCGGCGCCGGTCACGCCATAACGGGGTACGAGGAGAAAGTTGAAGAGCACGGCCAAGGCCAGTGCTCCGATGTCGTTCATCAAGGCCCATTTGGTTTTGTTCAGCCCCATCACGATGATGGCGCTGAGGCCGAGATAGCCGTTGAGCAGTAGGGTGAAGGCGAATACGATCACCGCCTGTTCGCCCTCCACGTATTCCTCCCCTGAGAGCGCCAGGATGGGCCGGGCGAAGAAGACCAGGAAGGCGAGGATGGGCGCCTGCACCGCCATGATCATTTTGGTCGCGTAGAGGTATGCGGCGATAATCCTTTCGGTGTCGAGGGTCCTTTTCATCTGGGAGATGACCGCCAGCATGATGGTGTCGAACGATTGGCGTATGGTCTTCAAGGACGCGGCCAGGGAAGAGGCCAGGCCGTAGATGCCGATGTATTTGGGAGGCAGGAACAGGGCCAGGCACCAGATGTCCGCCCGCTGCTGAAGCGAAAGCATGACGTCCCGCAGGCCAAGGGGCCAGGAATAAGTGAACAGGACGCTGAAGGCTTCGCGAGCTTCAGGCCCTTCGGGATGGGCCGCCAGTTCGGCGCGGATGGGCCGGACCAGCAGGAAACTGCAGCCCCACCCCAGAAAACTCCCCAGCAGGTAGAAGAAGGCCATGGCCCGGATACCGGTGAATTGCGTCGCGAACAGGCATGGCAGGGCCAGGTAGCAAAGGGGGTAGACGATCCCCCGGATCAGGGCCTCATGCTCCGGCTTTTTCAGGCCCAGGGAAACTCCGAGGTTGAGATTGGTGAGGACCAGAAAGGGGATGCAGGCGATGAAC
>JALYSE010000028.1:10278-12072 GCA_030854955.1 Fibrobacterota bacterium
GCGACGGGCTCGAAGAGCTTTGCGGTGGGTCCTGAGGCAGCGTTGAACCCATGATACGCCCCGTAGCCTGAGATGAACGCGAGGCAGATGATGAGAAGGATCTTCTGGATGCGGAAGAAGAAATCGGGATGGATGCGGAGGCCGTGGTGCTTGGCGATGAACCAGACCATGCCCTTGTCCAGGCCCAGGGTGGAAAACCGGATGATGGGCATGATGAAGGTGGCGAGGAAGATGTACTGGCCCCACACATCCACGCCGAAAAGGCGGGCGGCGAGCAAGGTCAGGGGGAACTCCACCATCTTCAGGAGATTCCCGATGAAGGTTATGGACGCCCCGCGGTTGATGTCCTTTTGTATCTTTTCGAGGGTGATGGACAAGCTATCCGCTCCGGCCCCGGCTGGCCCCTGCGGCCCGATGGGTGGCGCAAAAGATAACTTCCCGGCCGCTCCCGACCCATCGACGGCCCATCAGGGAAAGCATCCGAAATGAGTTTCTATTCCGGCAGGCATTACGTGGTGAAAACTGCCGAAGCGAACTTCATCGATCGCCTCATCTACCTCGAACATCTGGGTGAGAACCGGCCCGCCCCCCAGTTGGATATCGGATGCTCCATCGGCAACTTCCTGAACCTGGATCCGGCACGCATCGAAGGGGTTGACATCGACCGGGACGCGCTCAAGGTTTGCGCGGAGCGGGGCCTGCGCGCGTCCCATTTTGATATCGTCTCCGAGGATATTCCTTGGAAGGATAAATTCGAGGTCGTCTATTTCCGCCATGTCATCGAGCATATGACCGATCCCCTGGCGGCCCTGCTCAAGATCAGGGCGACCCTCAAGGTGGGCGGTCTGCTGGTGGTGGAAACGCCGGATTACATCACCGCCCACCACCGCAAGAAGAGCAACTTCTGGGACGATTACACCCACAAAACCCCATTCACGTTCCGCAGCCTTGAGCGCATAGCCTTTGACGCGGGATTCGAAATCAAGCGCGCGATCCGCAAGCCTAAGTACGGCTATTGGACCAAGAAACTTCTGAAATCGGGGCGCCTGGACTATGCCGTAGCGTTCAATTGGCACATGCGCCTGAACTTGGTGATGGGCGATCTGCTGTTCGTGTTGCGTCGCCCCCATTAGCCCCCTTTTCAGAAGGGCTCGTTCACGGACATGTTCACCTGGATGCCTTGCATTCCATGGAATCCAAGTTGAAGGCGGAACAGATAGATGTCCGGGCGGCGCACGCGAATCCCAAAGCCCCAGGAATTCTTAAGGTTGTCGAGGTAGTCGATCTTGTCCCATGATCGGCCATACACGCCGTACTCGTCGAAAATGACCCCGTCAACCAGGCGGAGCAAGGGAAAGCGGTATTCCATGCCGGCGGAAAGTACGGTATAGTGCCGGAAGCGACTGCCACCGTATCCCCGCATTGGGGTGTCGTTACCCAGAGTCTGCAGCCCGTACACCGGCATCAGATTGCCTGGCACTTCGAAGGACTGCGATGCATAGAGATGGGTGACAAGGACCTTCCGGTTGAACAATTCCTTTTTCAGGTTCTCCAGTTCCAACTTATTGAGGACCTTGCGCATGCTCATGCCGCCCGATTTACGATCCTCTTCCAGAGAGATTTCGTACTTCTCCTTGCCTAGCTTGAAATAATTGGTCAAGGATCCGGTCCACGCATGGAAATCGTGGGCGGCCGTGGTGGAATGGTATTGCCAATTGGCGTTGAAGTCACTCCCGGACAAGGGGATGTTTCTGTTGAGGCGCGTGTCCCGGGAAAAGCCGACCATCATGATAC
>JALYSE010000028.1:12082-27879 GCA_030854955.1 Fibrobacterota bacterium
GTCCTGCCAGGACTTGTTCAGGCCTCGTGACTGCGCATCGATAAGACCAGCCTCGTTGCGGAAAAAATCCGCCTGCAGGGAGTCGATGTTGACGGGGGCCAGGCCGTAATTGTTGTCCCGGAACACGAAGGTTCCCTTCAATGCCAACTTTTCCACGATCAGGTGGCTCAAGGTCGCGGAAAAGGTGTTGGAGGTGTCGGCGTAGTACCAGAAGGTGGATGTGCCGGGCTGGTTCACGGAGGTGTTTTTCACCCGGACCAGGGACATGGAGAGCCTGCTGTTGAGGCCCGTCCCCAGGATGCCATTGGAGTTCAGGTAGGACCGGAATTTCCAATCCCCGTTGACGTAGAGGTTACCCATGGTCACCATCCGCTCGTTCGGACGGCCGAAAAGGGAGTTGTGCCTCAGGGTGAGGCCCAAGGAGGAGCCAGTGCCCGGGGCAAGGCTCATGGTGGGATATAGCATGACCTTGTCATCCTGACCGAAGCCGATCAAATTGATGGTGCGATCGATGACATTCTCGTTAAGGAAATACCGGAGGGGGGCCTTGGAAGGCCAGATCACGAACTTGACCACCGGTACCAGACCGTATTCGATGGGCAGGGTGAGCATCTGCAGGATGGGATGGGAGATGTATTCGTAAAGCTTTTTGGGTTCGAGCGTGTCCAAGGCCGCCTGAACGGTCGTGTCCTGGGGAGAAGCGGCTGAATCCGCCGCCGGGGCCTTTGAGCGCGAGACGGAATCGGGGGAACCTTGATCGATCGCAAACGCGGCTGCGGCCGTGATGGCGAGGAGAGCGACGATGGGTAGGGCCTTAGGGCGCAAACTCATACCTTCTGCGGTTGTTTTAGGGTCATGCGCGGAATCGCCGAATTGAGGTTAAGATACCTCTTTACCCGCCGGAATCCCATTCGCATGGCCGAAGCCGCCGGGGGATATCTTATTATCCCTACCGTGCCGGGGAAAAGCCCCGTCGCGGACCGGATTCCGTTTTTCTTCAGAGGGGTAGGGTAGGGAAAATGGCGTTGGCGATGAAAAAGGCGGCTATGCCCAAAAGGGTGCCGCCCAGGATGTCGCTCAGGTAGTGGACGCCGAAGAGGATTCGCAACATCCCCAACGCCACGGGAAAGGCCATGGCGGGTACCATGAGCCTAGGAAAGTGTACGGACAGGGTCATGGCCACGGCCAGGTTGTTCATGGTATGACCGGAAGGAAAGCTGTACTTGTCCAGGGGAGGGACCAGGGGGGTGACGTCCATTCCCCCGTCGAAGGGCCGCGGGCGTTTCACCAGTAATTTGATGGGCAGGTAAATGCAGAGGCTCACACCGATGGCGAGAACGCAATGCAAAACGGTCCGCAGGAGTTCCGGCAGGGGAAGCGCCAGCCACAAGGTGAAGCCGATGATGGCCCAGATATATCCGTCGCCGATGCGCACAATGACCACGAGAGGCCAGGACACCGATTTGGGAATGGCCAAAGCCGCGAGCATGCGGAAAAAGGCCACGTCCACGGCGACAACGCGCGAGGCGAGGGTGTGGACCCGGTCGCGCAGGGAGATTACGGGTTTCAAACCGGTTTCCGTCATTTCTTCGATACTCACGGTAATCCAAAGATAATCAACAACTTGGAAGGAACAACCTACGAAATCCCGGAAGGGATTATGACATCAAATGGAGCATGCGTTCCGAAGTCGCGGTCCAGGTGAAGCTTTTTTGGATGCGCGCCCGGGCGTTGCGACCCAGGGTCCGGGCCTTATCCCGGTCGCGCAAGAGGTCTATCAAAGCTTGTTTGAGTTTTTCGGTGTTTTCGGGATCGACCAGCAGTCCCGTTTCCCCGTGGGCCACGGCATCGGGCACGCCGCCCGCTTGGCCGCCCACCACGGGAACCTCGCAGGCGCCGGCTTCCAGGTACACGATGCCGAAACCCTCGACATCCTTACGCGAGGAAAGGCTCGGCAACGCGAAGACGTCCGCCAAGCTGTAATGCGCCGCCATCTCCGCGTCGGCGATGCGTCCGGTGAACAGCACGGTGTCGCTAAGGCCGAGTTGGGCCGCGAGCCTGACGAGCGATTCCCGTTCCGGCCCGGTCCCGCCCAGCACCAGCCTGGTGCCCGGAACGGCGGCGCGCACGTCCGGCAAGGCCAGGATGAGGCGGCCGAGATTCTTGCGGGCCACCATGCGCGTGATGCTTACGATGACGGGAGCGTTCCCGAGGGCATAGCGTTGGCGCAGGAATCCCGCGTCCTTGCGTTGGAAAAGTTCGGGATCGACCCCGGGATGGACCAGGTGAAGCTGCCGGGCATCTCCGATTTTTTCCCTCGTGAGCCTTAAAACCTCGTTGCTGTTGGGAAAGGCCGCGTCCAGGCGGCCGAAGGTGCGCCGCATCAGGAACGGAGCCGCTGGGCCGAAAACGGAGGTGAGCAGCTCGCGACCGTGCACGAGGCTGAAAGTCTTGAGGCGCTTGCGGACGGAAGCGGGGATCCTGTTCTCCGCGATGGCGCATTGCCACTGGGCATAAAGCACATGGGTCACGGAAGGATTCCGGCGGAGGTAACCGGGAAGAAATGCAAGGAGGGGCAGGAAGAGCAGGGAGCTCGGCGAGCGCAGGCGCACCAGTTCCTTCAGGGCGGGCAAGGGGTTTTCGTCCCTAGGGGATCCCGGACAGATGACGCGCACGGCGTGGCCCTTGGCCATGAATCCGCGGGCGAGCTCCAGCACGTAGGTCTGGATGCCGCCGCGCTCGGGCGGGAAGTCCTGGGTGATGATGAGGATGTCCATCAGGCGGGGGTCTGCATCGGAGCTCCAAAGATAAAAAACTAACTTTTAGGCGCGCGCTCCCCTATGGAAGGTATCCGGACGGGTGGGCGGGGAGGTCCTTGCGCCTTCCGCGAAGCAGGGAAGCCCGTATGACGCTCAAGGAAGCCCAATCCCAGGTGGATGCCTGGATCAAAAACGTGGGAGTACGGTATTTCACCGAACTCACCAACACGGCCATTCTCATGGAAGAAGTGGGCGAGGTCGCGCGCATCATGGCCCGGACCTACGGCGACCAGAGTTTCAAGAAGGCGGACATGGCCAAGGATCTGGGCGATGAGATGGCCGACGTTCTGTTCGTGCTCATTTGCCTGGCCAACCAGACCGGCATCGACCTGACCGACGCGTTTGCCAAGAACCTGGAAAAGAAGACCGTGCGGGACGCGGACCGGCATAAGAACAACCCCAAACTGAAGGCGGACTGATGTCCAGCCAATTCGGAAACTTGTTCCGCATCTCCACTTTCGGCGAAAGCCACGGCAAGTCCGTGGGCGTGGTGGTGGACGGCTGTCCCGCCGGGCTCAAACTCACCGAAGCGGACGTCCAGTCCGAACTCGATCGCCGCCGCCCCGGACAGAGCAAGCTAACCACTCCCCGCAAAGAGGCCGATACCGTGGAGATCCTGTCCGGGATCTTCGAAGGCAAGACGGCGGGAACCCCCATCGGCATGGTGGTGGCCAATACCGACCAGCGTTCCCACGACTATGGGGACATGGTGGATCTCTACCGCCCTTCGCACGCGGACTTCACCTACGATCTGAAATACGGCTTCCGGGATTACCGGGGAGGCGGCCGCGCCTCCGCCCGGGAAACCATCGGTCGCGTGGCGGCCGGAGCCATCGCCCGCAAGATCCTGAAAGAGGTCTGCGGCACCGAGATCCTGGCCTATGTCTCCCAGGTGGGCCTCATCGACGCCTCCGTCGATCCCCTCAAGGCGTCCTTCAAGACCATCGAATCCAATCTCGTGCGCTGCGCCGATCCCGTCGCGGCTGAGAAGATGGCCAAGGCCATCGACGACGCGCGCAAGTCCCAAGACTCCCTGGGCGGCGTGATCCAACTGGTCATCAAAAATGCGCCCAAAGGCGTCGGCGAACCGGTGTTCCACCGGGCTGAGGCGGAACTGGCGCGGGCCTTCCTCTCCCTGCCGGCCACCAAGGGATTTGAAGTGGGCAGCGGCTTCGCGGGCACGCGCCTGCGGGGCAGCGAGCACAACGATCCGTTCGTGAACAAGGGCAAACAAAAACCGGGAGGCCGGAACACCGGCGGTTTCGCCGGCATCGGCACCGAGACCAACCGCTCCGGCGGCGTCCAGGGCGGCATCACCAATGGCGAGCCCATCCTGTGCCGCATCGCCTTCAAACCCACGGCTACCATTTCCATGCCGCAGAAGACCGTGGACAACAAGGGCAGGGAACGCGTGCTGGCCGCCAAGGGCCGCCATGATCCCTGCGTGCTGCCTCGGGCGGTGGTAATCGTGGAAGCGATGGCGGCGCTAGTGCTGGTGGATTTGTTCCTGGAGCAGAGGGCTAGGCACGGTCTGTTCAAGTAGTCGTCGGAGTGACGTCAGTCTTTTATCCTCAGGGAACCCTTATTCCCTGCCCTCCAGGGTTTCATCCAAGTTCGAAAGGACTTCCATAGCCAAAATATATCTTTGTTCCCGTGACTCCTTCTTCCCCTTTCCCCGCCCCCCTACTCACCGCCCTCCGTGAACTCTCCGCCCTTCCTTATGAAAACCTGAGCAAGATCGTCGCTTTCAGCCAGGGCGGCAATATGGAATCGACGCTGGGCCTGGCCAACGATTGGCTGGAGAAGTCCCGGGGTACCGGCGCGGGCGGTACCTGCTTCTCCTTGACCTGGTGGCTGCAACGGCGCCTGAAATCCCATGGCCTCGACTGCGCTTTTTTGATGGGGGACAAGGGGCGCTCTCTGAACATCCATTGCGGCCTACGCTTCGACTGGGAGGGGCGCGGTTACCTGCTCGATCCCGGTTATATGATTTTCGATCCCTTGCCGTTGCCGGAGGCGGGCCTATCCGCCGAACTCTGGATTTCCCCGAACGAGGTGCGCGTGGAGGATTTGCCCTCGCTCGGCGTCTGGCGCCTGTGGAGCGGCCCGCGCGAGCCGGGCGGGGCGGGCGAGCCGGGTGGTGCCCCGTTGAAGCAGCGCTTTGATTTCCGCCGACAGGCCGTCACGGAGGACGAGTTCATGGCGCATTGGGAGGCATCCTATGAGTTGCCGATGATGCGCTACCCGGTGCTCAACCGCATGGGCGGCGGCAACCAGTATTACCTGCAGAAGCGAAGCCTGTTGGTGCGGACCCCGAAGGGCGGGGAAATGCGCAAGCTGACGCGGGAGGGGATGATGGAGGTACTTGGGGTAACCTTCGGGATACCCGAAGCCCTGGCCCGCGAGGCCTTGGCCGTGGTGGTGTCCTCGGACAGGGCGTTTTTCGACAAATAGGCGAGTGGGGCAGGCGGTTTACTCGGCCCTGACTGGAGAGAGGACTTGGGGAGGCGCAAGGTTTCCGGAAGCTTTCGACTCCATACGAACCAGCGACTTCCCTGGACCTGCGGGATTTCCGCCCCCCCTTGATTTGAAGTTTGAGTTTATTTTCAACCAAAACCACCCCAGTAGTTTAAGCCCATTTCCACCCGAAAATATGCCATTCCCACGGCTCCTTACCATCGTAGGTTAGGATACAGGTTCATAGAAAGGACTCCGGGGAGAATGCAATGGTCTCAATCCGCCTAATCGCTTTTTCAGGCGCCTTCGTCAGCTGGCTCGCCCTGGTCCCGGCCGCCGTCATCCACGTGTCACCCCTCGGCAACGATGCCTGGTCCGGATCGCTAGAAGCCCCCAATCCCGGCCGTACCGACGGCCCACTCGCCAGCATGGCCGGTGCCCGCGATGTCGTGCGCGCGCTCAAGGCCAAGGGGCCGCTCGCAGACAGCGTTCATGTCCGGTTCGCGGGCGGGGAATACCCCCTGTCCGCCGCCGTGGGCTTCACGCCCGTAGATGCGGGCACGGCCGCCTCTCCGGTCATTTATGAAGCGGCGCCGGGCGCGCGTCCCGTCTTTCTCGGCGGGAGCGAGATTAAGGGAATCAAGGCCGGAGCGGACGGCATTTGGCGTGTCAAGATTCCGGAGGTTGCCGAGGGAAAGTGGTATTTCGAACAATTATTCGTAATGGGCCGCCGCGCCGTCCGCGCCCGCGAACCCGATCTGTCGCCGGACACGGTTCTCGACGTTCGTTTGTCCCATTTGAATCTTTCCGCGAACACGGCCGCGTCCCATTTCGCCATAGCCGATGTGAAGGAAACGAACCTCGGCGGCGGCAAGTCCCGGCACTCCCTGATAGTGGACGCGGATGCGGCAAAGGTATTGGCGCCCTTGGACGCGGCGGCGCGCAAGGATCTGATCCTGATGGTCTACCATAACTGGGATAATACGCGCCGGTTCATAACCGGCTATGACGCTGCCGCCAAATCCCTCGTCAGCGAAGGCCGGATGATGCCAACCTGGAACCCCTGGACCAAGGATGGCCTGTTCCACGTGGAGAATTTCAAGCAGGCTTTGGACGCCCCGGGGGAATGGTTCCTCGATCGCGACGGGACTCTGGCTTATATTCCGCGCGCCGGAGAGGACCCGGCCAAACTCCGTTTTTTCGCGCCGCGGCTGGAAAAATGGATTCGCTTTGAGGGCGATGCGGCGGCCGGCCGATTCGTCGAGCACGTGCACATGCGAGGCTTGGCTTTCCGCTATTCGCAATGGGTCACGCCGCCGGAGGGTTTCGAACCCGCGCAGGCCGCCTCTTCCATCGAGGCGGCCATTATGGTCGATGGCGCCCGCGACCTCATTTTCTCCGATTGCGAATTCGGGCATACGGGCGGCTACGCGGTCTGGTTCCGAAAGGGTTGCCGGAACATCCGGTTGGAACGGACCCTGATCCATGATTTGGGTGCCGGAGGGATCCGCATCGGAGAGACCAGCATAGGGCCGGCAGGCAACGAGCGGACCTCCCATATCACCATCGACAATAACATCATCCGGTCCGGCGGCCACCTCTTCCCCTGCGCCGTGGGGCTCTTGATCTGCCAGAGCGGGGACAATGTCGTGACCCATAACGATATCGGCGATCTTTCCTACACCGGGATTTCCTCGGGCTGGACATGGGGCTACGGCGAGAGCCTCGCCAAGCGCAACCGTTTCGAAGCCAACCACATCCATCATATCGGCAAGGGCCTGATGAGCGACATGTCCGGTTTCTATAATCTGGGTCTCTCCGAAGGCACGACTGTGACCGGCAACCTGGTCCATGACATCTTTGCCCGGAGCTATGGGGGCTGGGGCCTCTATACGGACGAAGGCAGCACCGGTGTCGTCATGAGCGATAACATCGTCTACAATACCAAGACAGGCGGGTTCCACCAGCATTACGGCGCGAAGAACAGGGTCAAAAACAACATCTTCGCCTATGGCCTCAAGTGGCAGGTGGAATTCACCCGCGTGGAAGCACATCGATCTTTCGACTTCACCGGTAATATCGTCTATTGGGAAGAAGGCACCCTGTATGGGGGATCGGCCTTCCGAGACGGGGACGCAGGCCTCTCCCGAAATCTTTTTTGGGACGCATCGGGGAAGGCCGTCGCCTTTCCGGCGGTGTCTGGGGGCTCGGGCTTGGCTCAATGGCAGGCGGCCGGGAACGACTCGGGCTCGAGAATCGCCGATCCGCTCTTCCGGGATCCGGCCCATTACGACTTCCGGTTCAAAGCCCTGGGGGCCGCCTCCGAAATCGGCTTCACGCCCTTCGATATTTCTGACGCCGGTGTTTACGGAGATGCGGCCTGGATAGCTAAAGCCAAGGGCAATGAGAACTTTACGGACGGCCTCATCGCAAGAGAGCCCCGGATGGGAGGTGCGGGGCGGACGGGCATGCGTTTACGGAGGATTGCGTCAAGCCCCGGGGGCGCCCTGAGGATCGGCTTGACGCTTCAAGCACCCTTGGATCACTTGGAGGTGGAGGTATTCGACGGCCGCGGTAAACGGGCGACGCATCGACGCTACCAAGGGCTTCCATCCGGGGCCTTCGATATCATCCTACCCCTGGAAGGCGCGTCCGCAACAAAGGGGATCCTTTTCCTGCGGCTGCGATCCGGTCCTAACGGACTCTCCGCCCCGGCGCTCACCGCTCGAATCATTCGCTAGACTTTTTTGACGCTGACATGGCCTTGGGTGATGATGGCCCTGCTTAGTATGATGGAGCCGCGCTTGGCCAACCACGGAACCAACCCGTCCTTGACCTGCAAGGACATTGAAATGCTTTTGGCCAAAAAGTTTCGCGTCCGCGCAGAACCCTATTTATTATCGCCGCACAGGAGAGGGGCCTGCTGCTTGAGCCAGACCTTCGCCCGGGACTTCACGTCCCCGGTCGCATCCTCGACCTTGGTGAAGTAATACTGCCTGTTGGACCGGCCCGCATAGGTATCCCCGTCGGCCGGATTCGAAACGAACTCTTTCGAATGGGGCAGACGCTTTTCCACTTCCTTCATGGTGGGATCCCGGCCTTCCACGGATTTGGTGGTGACGATGAGCAGGTCCTTCTTATAGACCTGATAGTTGATGGTGAGCTTGGCGGTGAACACCTTGGTCCATTCGTTTTTGTTGGGCTGCCCGTTGATTTCCTTGAGGAATCGGGAATCGGAAACCACCTCGGGCTCGATGGCATCCGCCGTGGGCAGGGCCACGATGCATTCCCGGACCGCCTCGCGGCTGATCTCGGAGCTTCCGTCGGCATTCCCCTGGGCCGAGATGACGGTGACGTGCTTCTTCTCCCATTTATCCTTGTCCTTGGCGTCCGCGCCCAAAGCGAGTCCGCAGGTTAGGGTCAGTACCGAGATGATGGCGATTGGTTTTTTCATGATTTTTCCTTTGGGTTTCCGATCCATCCCCGGCCCGGGGAGGGCGTTTTTTCTTTCATAGCGGATTGACGCATCCCGTGCGTTAATCCGCTATGGAGTCGCATTTGGACCGCCAAGCCCCTCCCGGCAGGCCGCCCAAGGAAGCGGCACCGGAAGAAAGTATAATTTTCGCACCCCGGAAGGCATTTTGCCTTCTCGGCCGAAAGCCCCTGAAAGGCTTGAGGTTGTTGCTGGGGACGGTCCAATTAAGTAAACTATTATCGCCCATAGGAGGTTCCGTATGTCCCGCTTCAAGGCCCACTTGCTCAAATCCGCCCTCGCCGCCGTGCTTCTGACCGGATGTTCCACCAAGGTTACCCGCGTCACCCATGATTCCACCATCGACCTCACGGGCAAATGGAACGATACGGACTCGCGCCTAGTCGCCCAGGAAATGGTGAAAGACGCCATGAACGGCGCCTGGTATGCCAAATACGCGACCAATAAGACCACCCCCACCGTGGTGGTGAGCGAGGTTCGCAACAAGAGCCATGAGCATATCAGCACGGAAACCTTCATCAAGGACATCCAGCGCGCTCTGATCAACTCCGGCAAGGTGGAGTTCGTGGCCAATAAGGGCGAACGCGGCCAGATCCGCGACGAAAAGGCCGACCAGGCCGGCAGCGCCTCCGTGGAGACCGTCAGGATGCCGGAGAAGAGAGCGGCGCCAAGTTGATGATGATCGGCGAGCTGAATTCCATCGTGGATCAGGAAGGCGGCAAGGCCGTGGTCTTCTATCAGGTCAACCTGGAGCTGGTGGAAATCGAAACCCACAAGAAGCTTTGGATCGGTGACAAGAAGATCAAGAAGTTCGTCGAACGCAGCGAGACCAAATTCTGATTCGGGATCGGGGCCGCCGATTTTGGCGCACCCGAATCATGACTGCCCTTGATGTCATTCCGGCCATGCCGCTGGAGCCATTCGCAGCCGCCCGAACCAAGAGGTCCTGAAGTGCCCGCCCGCATCCTACATACCATCCTTATGCCGAGTCTTATCGGGGGCCGCCGTCCGTTGTCCTTCCTGGCCTTGGCCCTGCTGGCCTTGCAGGCGCTCCTGTTCCAAGGCTGCGCGGACAAAAGCCGGCTCCGGTTCGATAATATCGCCTCCAGCGCCCAGAAGGACGACTACGCCCAGGCCGCGGCGGACATCCGCAAGCACAAATCCCTGTACGGATCCAACAGCCGGATGCTCTACCATATGGACCTGGGACTTCTCCACCATTACGCGGGCCACTTCGACTCGAGCATCGCCGAGCTGTCCAAGGCCGTCGCCATCCATGACGAACTGTTCTCCAAATCCGTAAGCAATGAGGCTTTGGCCTTCCTGGCCAACGACAATGTCCGCCCCTATCGCGGCAAACCCCACGAGATCGTGCTCCTGCACCAGTTCCTGGCCTTCAATTACCTGGCCCTGGGCAAATACGACAACGCATTGGTGGAGTCCCGCCAGGTCCAGCTCTACCTGGACGAGTTGAAACGCAAGGCCGGCAAGGACGCGAAGGACTATACCGACGACGGCATGTTTCGCTACCTGACCGGCATTACCTACCAGGGCGCCGGGCAAAAGGACGACGCGGCCATTTCCATGTATCAGGCCGTGAAGGCCTACCGCAAGGGCCCCCTGGGTCTCCCCCCTTCAGTGGCCCGCGGCGCTTTGGCAACCTTGAAGACCCGGGATCGCGAGAGCGACATCCAGGAGTTGAAACTGACTGATGCCTCCATCACCGCCTCGGATGCCGGCGGTATCCTCACGCCTGCGGATGTGGAAGGTGCGGAAATCATCGTGGTGGGCGAAGGCGGCCGCAGTCCCGCCCTGGGGCAGAACGTGTTCTGGGGGACCTATGCGCGGGACGGTGTGCTGGTCATCCATTATCGCGATGCGAACGGAAAAGCGGTGACCGAGGCCGTACCCGTCCCGGGCCTTTCGCGCTCCGAGGTCAACAAGGCCAATCGCGGCCGCAAGACCAAATCCGGAACCACCTTCCATGTCAAGTTCGCGTTGCCCGCCATGAAGGACGTGCCTTCCGCCACCCAATTCTTCACGGTTGCCGGAGCGTCGTCCCCGACCCCGGTCAAGACCGAGGCCCTGACCAGCCTGGAACCGCTGATGAAGCGATACCTGGATGAAAACCATGCGGCCATGCTCACCCGCACCATCGTTCGCGTGGTGACGCGCACCATCGCCGCCCAGGAGACCAAAGCCGCCATTTCCGGGGATAACCCGCTAGTGAACCTCATCCTCAATATCGGTACAGACGTCCTGGCCGATCAGTTCGAGCAGGCGGATACCCGCACCTGGTTCCTGCTCCCGAGAACGGTCCAGGTGGCGCGCATTCCGGTCAAACCCGGGGTCCATTCCATCACCGTGCAGGCTCACGACGCCTCCGGCCGCGCCCTGGGAACCCGTGTCTTCGACAATATCGAGGTGAAGCCGGGAGAGAAGAAATTCGTTTTTTACGCTTCTCTGAAGTGAACGAGGCTTGTCTCCAGGGGCCCTTTCCGCCCGGAGGCTTAGGGCTTTTTGAACGGCCGGGCCATGGACTGATTTTTTCCGGCGAAAAGTAGCAGCCTCCGCATTCCTATTCGTTCTTGTGCCAGGTATGGGGTGAGATTCTGGAAGAAATATTCATGCGGTTTTCCCCGATGGCATTCTCCATCGGGATGTCCATACTGAAGACTCGCGAGGATGCGGAGGACTTGGTGCAAGATTTGTTCGCCCATAAGGTTCCGGCCCTGCTTAGGGAGCGGCCGGATTTGACCCAGGAAGAACTGGGCAGGGTGCTGGCGGTCGCGGCCCGAAATCTTTGCATCGATCGGTATCGCCGCAAGCGCCGCTTTCCGGAAGTCGAAATCGATCCCGACCTCCATTCGCCCGGCACCGGCACGGATACCGAGGATATCGGGAATCCGGAAGCCTTGATGCACGATCTGAAACCCAAGTACCGCGAGGTCCTGACCTTGAAGTATCTCTTCCAATTGACCTGGGAAGAAGTGGCTGAGCGCCTGGGCATCTCCCCGGCGGGTGCCCGCAAGCGCGCCGATCTGGCTCGCAAGGAAATCCTGGCGAAGCATCCAGATCGGGAATCCGGAACGGGAGGCTCCCGGTGAAAAGTAAAAGCAATCTGACGGAAACGGATTTGCAGTTGTACCTAGCCGGCGCGCTCCCGCTCGGTAAGCGCCTGATGTTCGCCTGGGCGGTCCTGGTGGATCGCGATCTCCGCGCGGACCTGCGCGGACTCGAGGAAATCAACGCCTCCTTCCGCAAAAAGGAAATGCGCCGCCTGCAAGGCATCCTGTTTCCGGCCCCGTTGGGAGCGTCCGCAAGGGCTCCGGATGCGGACCGGCGCGGTTTCGCGGGATTCTTTCCGGCCCGGGGCCCCCGGGCTTGGGGTCCGGCGCTGGTGGGAGCCCTCTCCCTCAGCGTATTGTGCGCGTTACCCTGGTATCTTTCCCCGGAGCCTTCCGGATCCCCGTCCACCCTGAGCGGAATCGAAGCCGGAGGCCCGGATTGGATAGCTAAGGGCCGTGGGTTGGGAGTGAACCTTTTCGTCAAGGGCGACAGCGCCTACCGCGTCGAAAACCAGACGGCCCACATCGCCCCTATGGACACCCTGCAGGTGGTCCCACTGGGATCCGAAGCCCAGCACCTGGTCCTATTGGGCTGGGACGCGCGCCAAGGCCTGGTCCGCGTCTTCCCCAAGGATGGCGCGCGCGCCCGTCGGGTCTCGCGCCTGGAACCGCCACCCGCCCTGCTGCTCCAGGACATGGCCGAGAACCGTCTCATCTGCATTACCGCCGTGGGACCCTTCCTGGTCTCGGACGCCGAGGCCGCCCTGCGTAACCGTCCGTACCCGGCTATCGAGAAGGCGCCGTTCTCCTATCTGCACAAGGGCCTTTACCTGCAGATCTTTTCCATCACCAAGGGCAGGGGGCGCATTTGAGCCTCGCGATTCCCGAGGTCGGCGTCAGAGCCGGCTCCAATCCCCGCAGGGCATTGGCGGGACTCGTCATTGGACTTGCCTTGATGGCCTCCGTTCACGCGACGGCCGCGGGCCGTCCCCTTCCTGCCGTGCCTTTGGCCGGGTCCGCCGCGCCTTTGCCAGGGGACTCGCGCCAGAAATCCGGGGCCGTGCCGCAATCACCGGACGCGGAAATGAGCGCGTTCGGGAACGCGGGAATCGCCGGGGACGACTCCTGGGTGCGCGTCGGAGTGGTGGCCGCCTCGGCCAAGGGCCTGAACGGGGATCGCCCGCTCCGGTATGCCTACCGCGACGGAGAACGCCTGGAAAGCATGCTCGCGTCGGTAGGACAAATTGAACCTTTCAACCTTTACCTGCTCAAGGCGGAAGGCAAGGAGGAGTTCCGGAAATCCCTGGTCCGCATCGGAGCCAGAATCGGCGAGCTCAAGGGGAAGAATCGCAAAGTGTTCCTGCAGTTCTATTACTCCGGTCATGGGGGCGCGAGGAAATTCCATTTCGCCGACGGCACCCTCTCCTTCGACGACGTAAAGGCGGCCCTGGGCGGGGATCTCGCGGACGCGCGCGTGTATGTCCTTGACGTGTGTTTCGGGGCATCCTTCTTCAATTCCAAGGGGTTCCGGACCGCGCCTCCGGTCCAGCTCCAGATGGAAATGGACCGGGCCGCCCGCGGCGAAGTGACCATCAGCTCCTCGTCGGTGGACGAACAGGCCTATGAGGTCAAGACCCTAGGCGGATCCATCTTCACCAGCCATTGGATCATGGCCCTGCGCGGGGCCGGCGACCGCAACCGTGACGGGCAGGTTACCCTTTTCGAGGCATACAACTACGCTTACGATCGCACCTCGGGCTATTCCGCAGAAAACCTGGATCGGCCTCAGCATCCCGCATTCCAGATGGATTTCACGGGGGCGCGGGACGTCACCCTGGCCCGCCTGCTTCGTTCCTCCACGGGAATCCTTTTCCAGGGTTGTCCCGCCGGCCTTTACAACGTCGTCGATCTGCAGCGGGGCATCCAGATCGGGGAATTGCGGATACCCCAGGGGGAGGAGTTCACCTTGGCCCTGGAACCCGGCCGGTACCGCGTGCTCTATCAGCCCGCCAAGGGCTCTTCCCAGGGGGCGGATTTGGAATTGACGAACGCGACCATGGCCACCCTCCCTTTCGCCGCCTTTAAGACCCAGACCACCCAGAGCGGATTTCCAAAAGGCACGCCGGATGCACCCGAGGCAGGGAGCGTCGGGTTGTGGGGCCGAATGGGTTATGCCTTCTGGGGAGGCGCCGGCGGATTCGAAGACAAGCGCCTGGACGAGGGCCTGAGGACGGCGCCGGATGTCGATCGCCATTTCGGAACCACGGGTGCGTTCGCCAAGCCGGATTTGAAATCGGATTGGGGATTCGACATGACCTGGGCCGTGGGTGCGGCCTGGACCGTGGGCACCCGCTTCGGCTTTTCGGAAGGGGAATACTCTCTGCAATCCATCGGGCGGGAGCCCTTGAACTCCGTGCCGGATTCCCTGCGCGATCGTTATCCTGTGGAACTCTCCTGGGACTATACCCTTTCCGACATCCGGTTCGGAGCCTTCATGGGACGGGCCTTCCGGCTCAACGGCTTCCAATCCCTTTTCGCCGAGGCCGGCGCAGCTTCCCTGTTACGGAGTATGGGCGGTGAGCGGGTCGTGAAACGACCCCTCTACCACGCCACCAGCCGCAATTCCTCGGAAGTCGCGGGAGACGGGTACCGCCTGGAAGCGGGACTCAGCTATCGCCTGGCACTGCCTGGCCGCTTCATCGGCAAGGGTTTGGCCTTCGGCCTGCGCGTGTCTCCCTATTACACGGGGATCAGAGGGATGGTGGACGAGTCCGGAACCGATCTCGGCGCCGACGAACTTGGATGCACCGCAGCGATCACCTTCAATTTATTGGGCCGGAACGCACGCGCGGTTCCCCGGAGGATGCCATAATGATTCATCGGAATCTTGTGATGGCGCTCGCCGCCGCGACTGTCATTCTGGGCGGTTGCCTGAGCAATGACGCGGATGAGGCTTTGAGCCAGAACCCGTTTCCCAGGCCCTTGGGGGAGGCCATCATCCCGTTGGAGCAGGAAGCCTTCTCGAATTTCGAATACGTGGAATACGATACCGCCGGCGACCTGGTGCTGCGGCAGAATCTGACCCTGCAAATCATCCCCAAGGCTCTGGACACTTACGGCTATGCCTTCGAGGATCCCCGCCGCGGTCAGCTCCTGACCTGGAAGGACGGAAACGGAAACCGCGACTCCGCCGGCATCTACATCGTCGGCAGCTTCCGGGATTCCGCGCTCACCTACGATTCGGCCGAGATTCTATGGCTCCCGCAATTTCCCGTTCCCGGGGTGAAACGGACGCTGGCGCCGGGTTGGGAAACGGAGCTGATCAGTTCCGACACCGGCTTTTTCACGGAAGTCCTATTTCACGGATCGGCGGAAACGGCCAAGGCCCCCGTAAGTCATGGGTTCCAGAAGCATCCCACTTTGCTGTTCCGGGAAACGACCGGCGACACCCTCACCTACTACCATTTCCGCCGCGGGGTGGGCTGCCTGGGATTCGAGAGGTCCGCAGGAGGCAAGCTGATCGCTGCGGGCTTCATCAAGACTTTTTACGGCCGTTCACGATCGAGCGGCGGCTCCTTCTACGAATGAGGACATGCCGGTTCCCGGTTACAACAAAAATCGCAGCAGGCTCTTTCCGCCGATGCGGATGAAGTAGAGCCCCT
The DNA here is from genome assembly GCA_030854955.1 of Fibrobacterota bacterium. Taxonomy (GTDB): domain Bacteria; phylum Fibrobacterota; class Fibrobacteria; order UBA11236; family UBA11236; genus Chersky-265. The sequence continues at coordinate 27,582 of JALYSE010000028.1, forward strand.
TCGGCAGGGCCGGAGGCACCGCGTAAAGCCCTTCGGAGATCTTCTCCAGCCTGATTTCCCGCCCGTCGACGGAAGCCATGGAAACCCGGGGATTGCCGCGCAAGGATTCGCGGGAAACCGCCAGGGTACGGCCCTGGAAGGTCGCCTGGGGCAAGGCAAGGACGCCGCGGGCGGCGTGGGAACCCAGTCCGATGAGAGCCAAGGGACGCATCTCCCGAATCCATCTTTCGATCAGCGCCGTGGCCTTCAGGTTGACCTCGAAGGTGGCGACGGGAGGCATTTGACTGCGATGGGTGTT
>JALYSE010000397.1 GCA_030854955.1 Fibrobacterota bacterium
TCGTAAACAACCTAAAATTTCAGGTTAAATCGAAGCAAAGTCATTATTAATGACGAATTTTCTTCCTTTTTTGGCTGAAGTTTGTGTTTTTTTCGATTTTAAGGTTGAGGATCAGGGCCCTATATTGAATAAAAGCCCTTATGTTGTCATCGTAAGTGACACTAAATAGATTTTAGTCATATGTCGTGACTTTTTATGAAAATGTTCAAAAAAACCTTTACAAATTCCGTTGAATAGAGCAACTACCCGCTGGAACGGCTATTGCTTAGGATTGAAACGAACCCAACAAGGACAGGTAAATGACCTTTGACACCACCGATGAGACCCTCAAGCGCTACCTCGAGGATATCCGGAAAACCAGCCCCATCGACCGCAAGGATGAGCACCTGTTGTTCAAGCTTTGCCGCGAGGGGAATCGCGCCGCGCGCGAAAAGCTGGTCAGTGCCAATATGCGCTTTGTCCTGAAAGTGGCCCTCCAGTACCGCGGTTGCCCGATTCCTCTTCCTGACCTGGTCAGCGAAGGCGCCATGGGCCTCATTCGCGCGATCGAGAGCTTCGACCATTCCCGCGGCCTGAAATTCATTTCCTACGCCGTTTGGTGGATCAAGGCCTATATCACTCGCGCCATCAACGAACAGGGCTCCCTGATCCGTCTGCCGGCCAACCAACATCTCCGCGTCCGCAAGGCCCTCAAGGAAAAGTCCAAGGGCAAGGAACTGAGCGACGATATCCGCGAGTTGATCCAGTTGGGCGAAGCCGGAATCTCCTTCGACGCCCCGCTAAAGACCGACACCAAGACCACCTATCAGGAAGTCTTGCCGGATGACAAGGCCGTCAATCCCGAAGCGGAAGCGGAAATCCAGTCCGTGGAACTCCTTGCCAAGGATCTGCTGTCCGAGCTCCCCGAGCGCGAAGCCCAGGTCATCAAAGGACTGTTCGGCATCAACCACGAGGCACCGCAGACCCTCAGAGAGGTGGGCGAAACCCTGAATATCTCCCATGAGCGCGTCCGTCAGCTCCGCGACCAGGCCTTGCGCCGCATCCGGAAGAACAAGAACAAGGAAGTGCTGCGCGAGAAGTATGAAGGTTACCTGCAGGCTCTGGCCAGCTAAGGTCCGAACCTCAAAGAATCCAGAAAAGCCCGGGAACTCCCCGGGCTTTTACTTTTACCCCATGTAAACACCCCTGACCCTGGTATATCCCGGATCCAAGCGATCCGTCCCGAGGAGTATTTCGTATTTACCCCGGACAACCTGCTCCAGGAGAATATCTCATGAGGGTTCGGGCCCTGTCCCTGAGTTTGTGCCTTTTTGCCGCGGTTTTGGTACGTGGAGAGTCCGTGGGGAGCTATCTCACCCAAGGCGGCCGGCATAGCCGGGGCATTGACCTCAACTTGGGTATGTTTTCGGGAATTCCCTTCGGAAATGAGCGGGCCGTAAGCCGGCTGGGAAACCGTTTCGGTCTGAGTGCCGAATTGCCCGCCCCGTCATGGGGGGGAATCGAGGCTCCCGTGAACCTGGCAATCCTCTATTCCACCAAGGCCATCGCCATGGGATCGGTGCGCTGGACCTTTTCCCTGGTCCAGGCTCAATTCCTGTTCCATCACACGGTGCATCCCCGTTTCGGCTGGTTAGAGCCGGGCGTGCTCATTTCACCTAACTATACCTTCGACCTTATTCTTTCCGGCGCGGGCGGCAATGTGCAGGCGGGAAAAAGCCTGGAAGGGAACGTCTCCCTGGATATCGGTCCCGTCCTGCTTCTCAATTTCCCCGTCGTCCAGGCTCGCCTGTATTATGCCCAGAGCCTGATTCGCCAAGTGGCCACCACCCACCTTACGGTTTCCTCCCTGGGAATGGACATACTTCTCCCGCTCCATTTCAAACGGAAGGCCCGATGACGAGGCCGGGTCTCCGAAGGCCCAGAGGCTCATTCAAGAAAGCGTTTTTCCCGGCACTTGGCGCGGTCCTTTTCATCGTGGCCGGCTGCAGTCGCCTGCCGTCCCCTCCGGAAACCACGAGGAGCGTGGAAGGCCTGGTCCGGAACGGGAATACGGGCATCTATTATGATTCGACCGGCGAGGTCCCCTTCGCGGACATTCCCCAACCCTATCGGGAATTCTTCGGCCATTGCTCCGATTGCCATTCCAACCTCGCGGCGAATACGTCCGAGAAGG
>JALYSE010000242.1 GCA_030854955.1 Fibrobacterota bacterium
CCGCCACCAGCCGCGAAGGGCAGCCTAAACACATGAGTGCGGGGACAGGCAAGGTTCTTTACACCATTTCCACGGAAACCTCTGGTTCTCCCAGGTACTATAGCACACTTGTCGGGTCTAATTTACGAAACCGGTTCGGGTGCGGAACCCCTCCGACAAATTATATTTGGCAACATGACAGGTGGAATCGGCGACTTCAGCGTATCGGCGGGCAAGGATTTATCGGGAAACCGGGGCGGGCAGTCCCGACCCCAGGCCGGCGTCACCGGGTCGGAGGCAAGCTCCGCACTGCGGCGCATTCCGGGCCAGGGGAACTCCCATTACATTGTGATCATGAACAAGGGATGGGAGCAGGACGCTCCTCTCAAGTTCCACAACGGGTACCTGGATGAACTCCGGAATGGATTCCGGTTGGCGGCTAAAGTGCCGCTCCCGGAAATGCCGAACTTCTTTCCCCCGGGCGCGGAAGGGGAGATGACCTTCCAGGGCCGGAACGTGCTTCACTTGGACAATGCCCTTCGGGAGCAATCGTTGTTCTCCCACCTGGAAGCCCTGCGGGACCTTGTGCAGCGGGTCGCGGATCGCAAGGTCGCGTTTCCGGAATTCATCGATGGATTGAACCGGATTTCCCTGCCCGCCACCTGGCGGAATGAAATCGTGAACGGGCTTTTCGATCATGCCGAGCTTGGATCCGAAATGGCTCCCGAACGCAAATCCCCGGGCCTGTCCAGCGACATCGACAAGCTCTTGGAAATGATCAACCAGGACACTTCCGGCGGTTCCAAACTGAGCCCCCACCTGGGCAAATTCCTCGAAGAGGTCGGCCGGGACAGCACCGGATTCACTTTGAAGGACGGGGCGGCCAAACAGCTTCACGCGGATCTGGTCCAGACCCTTGATGCCCTTCGCGGCAGTTTGCTGCGGCACGGCGTCCTGGCCGATGCCCTGGCATTCATGTCGTCCCTGCAACGCTTGGCCAAGGTGGCCAAAGGCCGTGACCGGCAGATCGTGCATCTCTGGTCCCGGGTTCCCGAGGACCCCAAAGCCAATTTGGTCGGTGAAAACGCAGATGAAGGCGCCGACTTCGCCGTAGCGATTGTCCTCACGGATCCCCTGGAGAGGGATCCTGCGTTTCTCAGGCAGGTTGCGAATCTGGCCGCGACCTTGGACTGCCCCCTGCTCTTGCAGGCTCCAGGAGATCAAATACCCTCCGGAGACGGATTCCAGGCCTTGGCGGAATCGGTGCAGGGAAACCGGACTTACGTCTTCTCAGGGGGCGTGGCCTCCCGGGTGGAAGGCGAAAACTGCGTTTTCAGGCCAGCTGCCTTGGCCTTTCTGGAGGGACTGGTTTCTTCCCGCGAAAACGTGGATTTTTATCTCCACCGATCCCTAGTCCTTGTAGACCAGGATCTGGTCACGGAAAAAGGCCACGCACGTGCTACGGACAGATTGCTGGACATGTCGCAGATCATCGAGTTGAGCGGCAAGCGTGTCAATCGCGTCAATGGGGCGCGCAACCGCACTGAGGTCTCGTTTCCATTGCTTACGGCGTGGGTTGATTCTTGATTGGATCCGGCAAAGCCGGCGATGGATTCCGGGCCCATAATTTCCTGAAAGCGCTACATGTCTGAATACTTTCTCCAGATCATCTCCGGCGTTCAGGTCGGCCGGAAAATCCGCATCGCCAACGGAATAACCCTGGGACGCAACCAGGATAATACCGTTTGCTTTTCCGGTCCGGACGGAACCCTGGTTTCGGGCAAGCATGCCGTCATCGAAAAGCGCGGCGAAATCCTGATGCTTCGGGATCTCGGCAGCACCAACGGTACCTTCATCAACGGCACCCAGATCGCCGAGCATCCTCTTGACACGGACGAGGTCATCAGCCTCGGTGTGAGCGGGCCCAAGATGCGCATTGTGGAGCGCTCATCCTCGGCCACGGATTCGACCACCCTGAAGCCTGCCGGCAATCCCATCCTGGGCGTCTCCTCCCAGGAGCCCAAGCAGGTCCGCACCGAATACGAGGGCAAGCGCCAGCCGGCTAAGGCCGCCGCGCCACCCGGATTCTTCAAATCGAAAAAGGACAAGGCTCCTTCCGGATCCAAAGGCCTCGATCAGGGCTTTGGCGGTTTCGGAGGCGGGGATGATGAGAATGCGGGCAACTACACCATGGGCCTGGCCCAGCGCCTCAAGGACGACGAAGCCGGACATGATGAGGTCCGGGATCTGATGAAGGACAAGGGCCGCGCCGAACGAATCGCCAAAAGCGGCGTCCTCAGCAAGCGCGACGCCATGATGATCCAATCCGCAGCGTCCATGCACTCTTCCCAGAAGAAGCGCGCCCTGATCGTTCTGGGATCGGTTTCCCTGGCCGCCTTCATCATCGTAAGCATCCTTCTCTACCAGAACATGGGCTACCGCGGCAAGCTGAAGCAGCAGGAAAACCTGCTTTCCAACGTGAGGAACCTGGAATCCCAGATCACCGCCCCGGCCGCAACCTCGCAGGACGAGCACGATAAGGCCGTACTGGTGGCCAAACTGCGCGCGGCGGAACGCCAACTGATGAGCGTGCGTTCGAACCTGAAATCTTCCGATATCATCAACACCTACAAGAATCCACTCGGCCGGGAAATCCACGCCATCCTGGAGGGCTTCGGCAAGCGTGATTACATCGTCCCGGAGATTTTCATCAATCAGGTGGAAAAACACATCCATTCGTTCACGAAAACATCCACCCGGAACATCATGAACCGGTCGTTCGCCAACAGCCATTTGCACAAGAGGACCATCGAAGATGAGTTGAACCGGCAGGGAATGCCCTTAGCCTTCTACTATCTGGCTATGCACGAAAGCCTGCTTGATTCCACCATCATCAGCAAAGCCGGCGCGCGCGGGCTTTGGCAGTTCATGCCGGCCACGGCCCGGGATTACGGCCTCAGGGTCCCGGCGAATTGGGAGGACCTGACACCCGAGGAAGACCAGCGCACAAATCCCAGATTGGCCACCCAGGCCGGAGTCAAGTACGTGAAAATACTTTACGCCGAATTCGGCGACGTGGCCTTGGCCATGGCGGCCTACAATGCCGGCGAAGGCCGCATCCGCAAAGCTTTGAGGAGCATTGACGATCCCATCAACAACCGGGACTTCTGGTATATCTATCGCCTGGGAACCCTGGCGGCGGAGACCAATGAGTACGTTCCGAAAATCATCGCCACCATGATCATCGAAAAGAATCGCGCTCGCTACGGCTTTTCGCAATAGCACCCAATTGCTTTTCGCTCAAGTGCATCCTTGATATAAGCCGAAAGCGCCATGCCGGGCGATTCCGTCAAATTTTCCGCCGAGCGCGTTTTTTGCGTCGGACCCAATCGGCCAATAACCATCGGGTTCCTATCCTCCCCGCTATTCCGCTCAAACGCGCAGTTTTGGCGAGTAATCTTGAAGATGGGAGGTCTTGCTGCTATATTTGGCCCAGTCATATTGGCAACATACCAGGAGGTAATTCGGTGGCCGTCAAAATTGGAATCAACGGATTTGGTCGTATCGGGCGTTTGGCGTTTCGGGCCGCCATGGAACGTGACAATGTCGAAATCGTGGGAATCAACGATCTCATCGACGTGGAATACATGGCTTACATGCTCAAGTACGACTCCACCCATGGATCGTTCAAAGGCGAAGTCGAAGCCAAGGACGGCAAGCTTATCGTAAATGGCAAGACCATCCGTGTCACTGCCGAAAAGAACCCCGCCGACCTCAAGTGGGGCGCCGTGGGAGCCGATTTCGTAATCGAGTCGACGGGACTCTTCACCACGGTGGACAAGGCCCAGGGCCATCTCACCGCAGGCGCGAAGAAGGTCATCATTTCCGCTCCCTCTGCGGACGCCCCCATGTACGTCATGGGTGTGAACCACGAGAAGTACAACTCCTCGCAGAACGTGGTCTCCAATGCGAGCTGCACGACCAACTGCCTGGCTCCCCTCGCCAAGGTCATCAATGACAACTTCGGCATCCTCGAAGGCCTGATGACTACGGTTCATGCCACCACCGCCACCCAGAAGACCGTTGACGGCCCTTCCGCCAAGGATTGGCGCGGCGGCCGCGGCGCGGCCCAGAACATCATCCCTTCCTCGACCGGTGCCGCCAAAGCCGTCGGTAAGGTCATCCCGGAACTCAACGGCAAACTGACCGGCATGGCTTTCCGTGTGCCCACCCCGGACGTCTCCGTGGTCGATTTAACTGTGCGCCTGGCCAAACAGGCCACCTATGAGCAAATCAAGGCCGCCGTGAAGCTCGCTTCCGAGACCACTTTCAAGGGCATCATCGGGTACACCGAAGACCAGGTCGTTTCCAACGACTTCCTCGGTGATTCCCGTACTTGCATCTTCGATGCCGATGCCGGCATTGCTCTGAACGACACCTTCGTGAAGCTGGTGGCCTGGTACGACAATGAGTGGGGATACTCCAACAAGCTCATCGACCTCATCGTCCACATGGCCAAGGTGGGAGTTTAAGGAACGGCCGGAGGCGGACGCCCGGAAGCGAAATCTTCCGGGTGCGCTTCCGGGCGCGGCGGATCCATTCCAGCCGTCGCACCGCTCCCCTGGGCTGTCCTTATCAGCGGTCATTGCCGCTTCGACAGCCCTCTCGCCGCGGCCCGCAAGGACCGCGGCGTTTTTATGCGGACTCCGTCCGATCGTGGACGGGGCCGTGCATTACCGGATCCTCAACAACGGATAGAAACATGGCGAAGCTCTTCATCGAAGATTTGGCGGCTCAAGGAGCCGGAGTCAAAGGCAAGCGGGTCATCACCCGGGTCGATTTCAACGTTCCTCTCAAGGATGGCAAGGTGGAAAGCGATAAGCGCCTGCGCGAATCCCTGCCTACCATCAAATTCCTCGCCAGCCACGGCGCCAAGGTGATATTGATGTCCCATCTCGGCCGCCCCAAGGGTGTGACCGAATCCCTGCGTCTGGCCCCCGTGGCAAAAGTCCTGTCCGCCTTGCTCGACCTGAACGTGAAGGTCGTTTCCGACTGCGTCGGCCCGGAAGCCGAAAAGGCCGTCGCCGCCATGCAGGACGGGGATATTCTGCTTCTCGAGAACCTGCGTTTCCACTCCGAAGAGGAAGCCAACGATCCCGCTTTCGCCAAGCTACTGGCCTCCTTGGCGGATATCTATGTGAACGACGCGTTCGGCACCGCCCATCGCGCCCACGCCTCTACGGAAGGCATCACCCATCATATCGCCAAGAGCGCCAGCGGGTACCTGATGAAGAAAGAATTGGACTTCCTCGGCGGCGCCCTGGATCAGCCCAAACGCCCCTTCGTGTCCATCATCGGCGGGGCCAAGATTTCCGGCAAAATCGACGTCATCGAGGCCATGCTTCCCAAGGTGGACAAAATCCTCATCGGCGGTGGCATGGCATACACCTTCCTCAAGGCCCAGGGCTTCGAAATCGGCAAGTCGCTTTGCGAGAACGACAAGGTCGACCTGGCCAAATCCCTGCTTGCCCGCGCTGGAGACAAGATCCAGTTGCCCATTGACTTCGTGGTCACGGACAGCTTCGACTTCAAGGCACGCAAGCTCGGCACACTGGTCACGGTCGAGAAAGCCGGAATCCCGGTTAGTATGGAGTCAGTCGATATCGGACCAAAGACTGCTGCACTCTATGCCTCCATCGTGACCGAGGCCAAGACCGTGGTTTGGAACGGCCCCATGGGCGTCTTCGAAATCCCCGAGAGCGCTGCGGGTACCTTCGCCGTCGCCAAGGCCCTCGTTGAAGCCACCTCCAAGGGCGCCATCACCATCATCGGCGGGGGGGACTCCGCCGCCGCCATCGAACAACTCGGCCTGGCCGAAAAGGTCTCCCATGTTTCCACCGGCGGCGGCGCCTCCCTGGAATTTCTGGAAGGCAAGATCCTGCCCGGCGTCCACGCTCTCACGGAAAAGGTCTAAGCCATGCGCAAGAAGATAATCGCCGGCAACTGGAAGATGAACAAGACCGTGGCCGAGTCCGCTGCCCTCGCCAGGGAACTGGTCGCGGCCGTAAAGGGCCAGCCCTTCGCGGAGAAGGTCGACATCGTGGTCTGCCCCACCAATCTGGCGCTCGACCGCGTCTCGGCCATCATCAAGGGATCGCCCATCAAGCTCGGCGCTCAAGACGTCCACTTCGAAAACCAGGGGGCCTTCACCAGCAAGATTTCCGTGGATATGCTCAAGGAGCTTGACGTAGCCTATGTGATACTGGGTCATTCCGAGCCGCGCACCCTATTCGGCGAAACCGACGCCAATGTGAACAAGAAGACCCTCAAGGTCTTGGCCGCCGGTCTCACTCCAATCATCTGCGTGGGGGAGAGCTTGGCCGAGCGGGAAGACAACATCACCGAAAAGGTGGTGGGAACCCAGGTCCGGGCCGCCTATCAGAACGTATCCGCCCCGGACGCGGCCAAAACCGTCATCGCTTATGAACCCGTCTGGGCAATCGGCACCGGACGCAATGCCAGCGATGATCAGGCGCAGGAAGTCCACAAATTCATCCGGGGTCTGCTCAAGGAATTGTACGGCGTCGAAGTGTCCGATCAGGTCCGTATCCAATACGGCGGCAGCATGAAACCGGAGAATGCGGCTGGCCTCCTTAAACAATCCGACGTGGATGGTGGATTGATTGGCGGCGCTTCCTTGAAAGTGGACGCCTTTTTAGGTATTATAAAAGCCGCCTAAAAACCGGATTTGAACATATGAATCATTGGCTATTTGTCGCTCTCGTGGTAATGCACATTTTCGTCTGCGTACTGCTTGTCCTCCTCATCCTCGTCCAAAACGACAAGGGAGGCGGATTGGCAGGGGCATTCGGCGGAATGGGTGGTGGTGCCGCCTTTACAGGCAGCTCTGCGGCCACTTTTTTGACCAAAATAACGCAAGGCGTCGCTTTGGTTTCCTTCATTCTCCTTTTGGGCCTGAATTACATGTCCACCCAGGGCATTCAGTCCAATCAGAGGGAGTCGGAACTGAAAGGCGCACGGAAAGGTCTTTCCAGCGTGATTCCGGGTCAGCCACCCTCCAATGGGGGAACTCAAGGGCCAGGCGCAGGCCAAGGGCCC
>JALYSE010000029.1:0-3483 GCA_030854955.1 Fibrobacterota bacterium
GGTCCATTCGATGCCGGCGAAATGGAATCGGGAGAAAATCAGGAACGGCGCGCCGGCGATATTGACCGCAGTTCCGAACATAAGTCCGTTCATCAAGGTGCGGGTATTACCTTCCGCCCGCAAACCGGATCCCCAAAGCAGGGCCAGGATCAAGAATGGAACCCCGAGAAACATGCTGTTCAAATAGTTCCAGGTCAGGGCCCCACCGGTGGAGGTGGCCTTTTGGGCAAGTAGGTAAGAGGGGAGTATAAAAGGGTAGAGGATCAGGAATGCTCCGAAAATGCCCATGGAGACCCAAACGATCTGACCCATAGCATTTTCGGCTTTTTCCTTCTCCTTTGCGCCCAGCAATCGGGCCATTACCGATGTGGTGCCGCTGGTCAAGCCGTTGAACACAGCGAAAATCAGATAAAAAAAGGGAAATCCGTAGTTGAGAACCGCGAGGCTTTCTTCCATTCCCAAGCGGCTGACGTAGATTCCGTCAATGATGTTGAGGAACATATGCGCCGTCATCCCAATCATCATCGGAAGCGCCATACGCATCATATGAGGTAAGATGGGTCCCTCTGTTAAATCTTTGGTTTTTCTCAACTTAGGATGCCTTAGTTAACCCAGAATATTGGTGGTGGGCGCCGGAGTTAATGATAACTTCAATGGGCGCAGTCGTAAATAAAGCCGAATTGCCCAATTTTTTTTCAATGACCCTCCCATGAAAATGAGGAGGATTCCAAGTCAAGGATTGAAAAAATGGAGTCTGGAGAAATATCATTGTGGCGAATAAGTCCGGTTGGGAGAGTACCTGAAACATCACAGGTTTAAGTATTTTAAGGCCATGTTGAAGGTGGCATTTATTTTGCTCACGCTAAATGGAATTTGCCTGCAAGGGTGCAGTCCCATCGGCGAGGAGACCACGTCCAAGGGGCCGGTACGCGAACTGCCCTTGGCCGAGTATAAAGACACCACCATTCTGGATATGTATGAAGGGTCCCGGTTGAGCTGGGTCCTTAAGACACAATACCTGGTTAAATGGCCCAGGACGGATCTAGTCAAGGCCAAACCCGTCAATCTGATCGTTTACGATTCCCTGGGAAAAATCGCCTTCCGGATCACGGCCGATTCGGGTACCGTGGATGAAGGCATCAGCTTCCTGGTTGCTTCCGGGCATGTCCATGGGCACTCCGTAAAAGGCGTGGATATCCGGTCGGATTCCCTGCGCTGGAACAAGGCCATCAACCAGATCAGCACCGAAGCAAAGGTCCGGGTGGTGTCCGAAGAAGGGGACATCCTCACCGGCAAGGGATTCATTTCCGATGCCAAGTTGGACAATTGGCAGATCCTTTCCGATGTCAAAGGCGTATTCCAGAAGGTCGGAGAGCGCATCGAAGACGCAGAAAAGGACACGACCACCAGCCGCCCCGCAGACACCTCCAAAACCTCAGGGACTGACCGTACCAAGCCCTCGATCGCCCCGGTTCCGCAGATTTCCCTTCCGGGTTCCCCGGCCCCCAAAAGTCCCGAAACCGGTGATTCCGCCAAACCGGTCCCGGCCCCGGTCCCGGTCCCGGCCCCCGCAACCGCCCCTGGAGCCCCGTGAATTCCCCCGCCGCTAAGCATGCCAACCACGCCTTATGGACTTTGAGGGTTCTTCTGGTCGCCCTAGTCCTGGGTTTTACGGCCCCAGGCACTTACGCCACCCCAACCGTGATGAGCACCCATGAGCGGAATGCTCCGCTCATCATGGAAAACGCGGACCGATTCGAAGGCTACCGCAGCCGCGGCGAATATGTGCTCAGTGGCAGGGTCCGGTTCCGCCATGGGCAGATGTTCGTGGAAACGGAGCGGGCCGTTTGGCAAAAGGATCGGAACATCATTTTCTGCGAATCCGGCATGCGCATCACCCGTAACGGGTCGCTTCTCACCGCCGACCGCGGCACCTATGACAAGAATCTCGGGCAGGCGACGGCCCAAGGCAATGTCTTCATGCGCGATAGCAGCGGCGAAGTCGCGGCGACTGGGCAAAGCATCGTCTACATGCGGTTCAAGCATCTTGCCACCCTTACCGGCAACCCCGAAGTGCGCCGCTTCTATGCCGCCAGGAAAAAAGCCGACAGCGTATCCGTGGCCAAGTCTTCCGGGCCGGGGGCCAAGGATTCCCCCAAGACCGCCGCGAAGGCTTCCCCGGATACTCCTGACGGGCCGGCCGGGACCGAAGTCGGTCCGGATACCTTGTCCATCAAGGGTGAAATCATGACCTACGATGATTCGGCGCAGGTGGCGGTCGCGGATGGAAGCGTGGTCATCCATCGGGACAAGCTCAACATCACCTGCAAAAAAGCCGAATACCACGGCTCTTCCGATTCGCTCTATTTGTTGGGAAACCCCCAGGTGGCGGTCGACGACAACCTGGTCAAGGGCGATGTCATGCGCATGGGCATGCACGGGGAAGAGATCAAGAGTCTGTTGGTCAAGGGATCTGCCTTGGCTCATTCGGTGGAGCCGGCTACAGACACCTCGGTCGCACGCCAATCGGACGTGCACGGGGATTCCCTCTTCCTCGTCTTCAAGGAAAAGGCTATCGACAGTGTACAGGTTTTCAAAAATGCCAACGGTGCCTACTTCGACGTGGACAAGCCGGATTTCGTGAACAGGATGAGCGGCGATTATATGGTGCTTCGGTTCACAGGCAAGCAAGTCGCCAGCGCCAACGTGCTCGGAGGGGCGAAGAGTTCCTATTATCACTTCGAGAAAAAGAAACTCAAAGGCAAGAACGATGCCGAAGGGGATACCATCGATTTCGCGTTTAAGGATGGAAAGATTGACGAGGTTATGGTTAAAGGCCAGGCCAAGGGAGTCTATTTCGGGGAAAAGCAAAGGAGCATCAAAGCGGGAGAGCCCGATAGCGCCTCGGTCCATCCCGCGCCGGTTTCATCCGACAGCTTGAACCTCGACCCTATGCCTGCCCCAGGTGCCACACCTGCGAAGAAACCCGGAACCGTCGAACCGCAACGGGTCAGTCCCGGCAAGCCTGAACCGGCCAAGCCGGCTCCCGCCAAGTCCCGGCCGAACATTCCCTGGAAGGTGAAATAATGCAGATCAAGGCGGAGTCCCTGGTCAAGGTCTACAACGGCCGCAAGGTGGTGGACGGCGTAAGCTTCCACGTTAACCAAGGCGAAGTCGTGGGGCTGTTGGGTCCCAACGGGGCAGGCAAGACCACCTCGTTCTATATGATAGTCGGGATGATCCGGGCCAATTCCGGAAGCATCCACATGGGAGAGGCGGACGTTTCCTCCATGCCCATGTACAAGCGCGCACGCCTGGGTCTCGGGTACCTGGCCCAGGAAACCTCGGTGTTCAGAAAACTCACGGTAGAGCAGAACATCCTGGCGATCCTCCAGACGCGAAAGCTTTCCCGGGCGGAGTGCCGCAGCGAAACGGACCGGTTGATGGAGGAATTCAAAATCTCCCATCTGCGCAAGCACAAGG
>JALYSE010000029.1:3493-19344 GCA_030854955.1 Fibrobacterota bacterium
GAGCGGCGGCGTCTTGAAATCGCCAGGGCCTTGACTACGAATCCCAGATTTCTGCTCTTGGACGAGCCCTTCGCCGGCATCGATCCCATTGCCGTGGAGGACATCCAATCGGTTATATTTAACCTCAGGGACAAGGGAATGGGTATCCTGATCACGGATCACAGCGTTCGGGAAACCTTGGCGACCACCAATAGGGCCTATATTATGTTCGAAGGCAAGGTATTGGTCGAAGGCACGGCGGAACATTTGGCGCAAGACGAAGAAGCCAGGCGGATATACCTGGGAAAATCCTTCTCCTTAGGATGATTACGGCATGAATTTCGGTCTCGATCTGAATCTGAACGTGGGGTTGGAGCAGAAGCTCTCGCCTCAGATGATCCAATCCCTCAAGCTCTTGCAGATGAATTCGCTGGAGTTGGAGATGGTTGTGAAACAGGAACTGGAGACCAATCCGCTTCTGGAAACCCAAGAGGAAGGTGAAGAGGAACAGGAACGCTCGCAGTTGGAGTCCGGAGAGGAGATCCAGACTCCGGCCGAGGAGCGGGCCGCCGAAGCGCAGGCCTCGGAGAACGCCGGGGGAGTGGATGTGGATATGCATCCCTCGCCGGAACAGGCCGAACTCGATCGCGTCAATCCCGACGATCCCAAGGACACCAAGGAAATCGACTGGGAAAGCTATCTCGAGGATGGCTTTGACGCGGGCAACAAACGCTCCGAGGAATTGGAAAGCCCTGACGAGCGGTTCGAGAAGATTCCCGTTTATTCCAAGACCCTGCAGGATCATCTGCTCGGGCAATTACAGGATCGCACCCTGGACCGGGAGGTTTCCGCCCTGGTGGAATACCTGGTCAACAGCCTCGATGAGCGCGGTTATCTGATCCCCGAAAGCAAACTGCTCGCCGGGGATGATCAGGAAGAAGAGGAGGCCGAGGAAGCCAAGGCTTCGGCCAGGGCCGCAAAGTCCGCGGCTGCGGCGGCGGAAAAGGCGGCTACCAACGGGAACGGCAACGGCAACGGAAATGCTGCCAATGCCGCCAGCGACTACGCCAAGGCCGAACAGGCCGCCCGCAGCAAGGCCTCGGAAGCGGCTACCGCCAACAATGCCAATGCCGCCGCCGATGCGGCGGAATCCCGGGCTGCCCAGGCTGCGAGCAATCCCATGGTTAAAGAAATCCAATCCATCATCGACGGTTCCATGCGCTTGGACGCCGCCTCGTCCACCGTGCGGGAGGCGTTCCATGTCCTCCAGTCTATGGACCCGGCCGGAATCGGTGCCCGCAACCTACGTGAATGCCTGCTCTTGCAAATCTATCGCTATGGACGCGTAAGCCCTTTGGCCAAGCGTATCGTCGAGGAGGAGTTCGAACTTCTGCAGCGGTTGAAGGTCGCCGCCATCGCCAAGAAGTTCGATGTGCTTCCCGAACAGATCCAGGCTGCCATGAAGGAAATCGGTTCCCTGGAACCGCATCCGGGAAGACTGGTGAGCGTTACCCTTGCCAATCCCATCACACCCGATCTCATCGTAGAGGACGTGGACGGCGAACTGGTGTTGATGCTGAATGACCGTACCGTGCCTTCTCTCAAGGTTTCCCGCGCCTATGCGGAACTTCTCAAAAAGGGCAGCCGCGCTTCCACGGACGAGAAGAAATACGTTCGTGAGAAATTGAATTCGGCCACCTGGCTCATCCGCGCCATCGAGCAGCGCAAGTCCACCATGTTGAAGGTGATGCAGGCCATCATCGAAAGCCAGCCGGACTTCTTTCAACTTGGGCCCACCCATCTGCGCCCCCTTATCCTCCAGGATGTAGCGGACAAGATCGGCATGCACATCTCAACCGTCAGCCGGGTCACCAACGGCAAGTACGTGCAGACCAGTCACGGCATTTTCGAACTGAAGTATTTCTTCACCGCCGGGGTTACCCAATCCGACGGGCGGGAAATCTCATCGGTCACGACCAAGGATGAGATTAAAAAGCTGATCGAGTCCGAAGACACTAAGCGACCCCTGAGCGACCAGAGAATCGTCGAGATCCTCAAAGCAAAGGGTCTGGATGTCGCGCGCCGGACCGTTGCGAAATACCGGGACCAATTGGAAATCCTGCCGGCCAGACACCGTAAACAGTACTGATATTAACCCGGCCGGTAGGGCTCGCCCGGCTGGTCGCAAAACTGCCGGTTTTTACCGCTGACCCGGCCCCACTCACCGTCACTTTCGGGAACCGGCTGCGTAACGGAAGTCATTCCCGACACTTTGGCACTAAACCCGCAAACTTCCTGCCAGAATTTCCTTGGATCTTCTGTAAAATCAGCTATGTAGTCCTTATGGGACCCGCCTTTTTTCCGGGGCGAAAATGGCCGAAGGATCGGCTTGACAAAATCCGTATTCGGCGCGTAAGATACGATCTATGTGCCCCTCGTCTTCTTTCTGGTTTGACCGTTTTTGCAAAGTGACTTCTTACGGGAAACATCAGGGAATGGACCGCCCCCACCATGCAAAAACGGCCAGGCAAAGTGCTCACCTCCCGGCGGACCATTTATGTAGATTAATGATTGGTTAACCCCAGCCTCCCACCACCGGAATGGAGGCTCTTCTTCAAAGGAGAAAAACATGAAGATTCAGATTACTGCGCGGCACTTCCATGCCTCCCCCCAACTTCATGCCAGCTTAAAGGACAGTCTTAATAAAATTGAAAAGTTCAACGACTCCATTACCGGAGCCCACGTCATTCTCGACGCGGAGAAGAGTGGAGTCAGGCGGGCGGAGATCATCGTGAAGGTCCTGGAAAAGACCATCTGCGCGCATGCAGAAGAAGACAACATGTACAAGGCCATCGAGAGCATGCTCGACAAGGTCGAACGTCAGCTGAAGAAAGAGAATGAAAAATTGAAGATTCACAAGTCAGTTCCGACCTCCGCTCTCGTCGCGGAATGAGGTCTCGAGCCCAAATTGCCTGATAGCATTGAATTCAATCGACTCGAAATAAACCGAAAGAGATCCCTCCCAGTGAGGGATTTCTATTATCAGTTCAAGGACGAATTGTCCCTGACGCTGAAAACGCCGGAGTCGTCACTCTGCACCGAGATCATCGAAGCCAATCTTCACCGCCCGGGCCTAGCCCTGGCGGGCTTCACCGGCGTCTATTCCTACCAACGCGTCCAGATTATTGGAACCACGGAATGGTCCTACCTGGAATCCGTGGGCGCGGAAAAACGCAGGGAAATCTTCGCGCGCCTCCAGGACTATCGCTCGCCCCTCTGGGTTCTCACTCACAATGCCGGTCTCCACGAAGAGCTCCTGCAAATGTGCCTTTCCCAGAACGTTCCCATTATCACTACCTCCCGGGAAACCCTGGATTACTGCACCGAGGTTCAGGATATCCTCGAGGACTGGTTCGCCCCCTATTGTTCCGTTCACGCCTCCCTGGTGGACGTGTACGGCGTAGGCATGCTCTACGTGGGCGAAAGCGGCGTAGGCAAATCTGAATGCGTTCTGGACCTGGTCGAACGCGGCCACCGCCTGGTTGCGGACGACATCGTGCATCTCATTCGCAAAGGCCACTCCATCATCGGCAAGGGAAACAAGATCCTGGGCCACCACATGGAGATCCGGGGAATCGGCATCGTGGACGTGGGCAAGCTTTTCGGAATCCGGGCCATCCGCAACACCAAGAAGGTGGAAGTCGTGGTGGAGCTGCAAAAATGGCGTGATGGTGAGAATTACGAGCGAACGGGCCTCGATCCCCTCACCACCGACGTCATCGGCGTGCCCGTCTCCAAGGTCATCATTCCCATTTCCCCGGGCAAGAACATCACGGTGATCTCGGAAGTCATCGCCATGAACATGCTGCTCAAAATGAACGGAATCGACGCGGCGAAGCTCTTCAACGAGAAGCTGATTGAGACCATGAAGAACAAGAGCCGGTTGAATTCATTGACCAGATTAAGTACGGAGGTCTATGAGTAGGGTTCTTGCTGACCTGCCTGAATTCCTTGGTTTACATTAGCTATATTTGCGATAATAGTGGAAAATGGAGGTTTCCGTCGGCGCTAAGTCCCAGCGCCGGCATCTGGACATGACCAACAGAAAAAACAACATCGTGGTGGGACTGTTCGTCATCCTGTCCCTCCTGATCCTCCTATTCGGAGTGTATTTCCTCAAAGAATCCGCGCCCGGCCGCAAATCGGACACCTATCATGTTCTGTTCACCCAGGTTTCTACCCTTCAGGACGGCGATCCAGTGAAGGTGAACGGCGTGAAGATGGGGAAAGTCCAGGGAATCGAGCTCAAGGGGAACAAGGTCCTCGTCACCTTGAAACTGGATCGGGGATTGAAGCTTCCCAAGGATTCGGACGTGCGCATCCAGAACATCGGTCTGATGGGCGAAAGGCAAATCGGAATCCAGCTGGGGGAGTCCCAGGAATATTGGCCGACAGACGCCGAGCTGCAGGGCAAGATCGATGCGGGTATAGCCGAAGCGATGGGCATTGCCGGTGAGGTCTTCGTGGAATCGGAAACCCTGGTCAAATCCCTGCGTGCCATCATGGACAGCACGGTGGGAAAACCTGAGTTCGTGGCCACCTTCAACAACGTGGTAAGCCAGACCGAAGAGCTCAGCACCCGATTGAACACTTTCATCCACGAGATCGATCCCAAGGTCAAGCACAGCCTGACGAACCTGGAGAACGCCAGTTCCCGGGTGCATATCCTCCTAAGGGACCAGGAGGTCCCGGTCAAGAATATTATCCAGAACGGTGAGCAGGTTTCGGCAAAGCTCAGGGAAGTTGTCGAAAAGGCGGACCGGGTGGCGGACGAGATGAACCGGCTTCTAGTCAAAGTCAATTCCAGCAATAGCACCCTCGGCGCCATGCTCAATGATTCCACCTTCTATCTGGAGCTGCGCGGCACCTTAAACAGCGCGGATTCGCTGTTCCGCCATATCGAGAAAAAAGGGCTGGACGTTAACGTGAATCTCTTCTGAAGGCAGTACAATGATCAACCTGCACTGGGCGATCCATAATCATCAGCCGGTGGGTAATTTCGATTTCATCTTCGAACGGGCCTTCAACCAGGCTTACGGACCTTTCCTGGACGTTTTGGGCGCCCATCCCAAAATCCGCTTGAGTATGCACTTTTCCGGCATCCTGCTGGATTGGCTTGAGGCGAAACGTCCCCAATATCTGACGGGTCTCAGGAGTCTGGTTGACCGCGGCCAGGTGGAAATCTTGGGCGGCGGTTTTTACGAACCCATCCTTCCCGTCATTTCGGACGCCCACAAGATCGGCCAATTGCGCAAGCTTTCCGATGCGGTGCGCCGCCTGTTCGGGACGAACCCGAAGGGGATTTGGCTGGCCGAGCGCGTTTGGGAGCCTTCCCTGGTGAAACCCATCTCGGAGGCGGGCCTGGAATACGTTCTGCTGGACGGGAGCCATTTCAAAATGGTGGGGAAGACCGACAAGGACATGGACGGTTATTTCATGTCCGAGGATCAGGGCCATGCCATCAAGCTTTTTCCCATCCATGACGTAGTGCGAGATTACATCCCCTTCCGTTCTGTGGACGAAGTGGTCGATACCCTGCTGAAGCTGGATAACCCGAACGGGACGGACGTCCAGGTAGTATTCGGGGACGACGGCGAAAAGTTCGGCGATTGGCCGGGCACCCATCATACGGTTTTCACGGACCGCTGGTTGCACCATTTTTTCGAAAACGTGGAATCCATGCCGGACCGCATCCGCGTGCTTCCCGTGGAGGCGGGACTCAAGCCCGAGAAGAACCTGGGTCTCGTTTATCTGCCTCCCGCATCGTATCAGGAAATGATGGTCTGGGCCCAGGATGCCAGGGACATCCCCAAATTCCTCAGCGCTCAGAAGCTGGTGGTGGAAAAGGACGGCGCCGATGCCGCCAAGTTCCTGCGCGGCACCTTCTGGCGCAATTTCTTCAACAAGTATTCGGAAAGCAACCAGATCCACAAGCAGGGGATCCGGCTCTCGAAAATCCTGGACCACTTGCAATCGACCCTGCCCGTCAAGGTGCGCGGGGAAGCCGAGGAGCATATCTGGCAATCGGAATGCAATTGCGGCTATTGGCACGGGGTATTCGGCGGCCTCTATCTGCCTCATCTCCGCTTCGCCCTCTACCGGCATCTCATCCAGGCCCAGCGCCTATTGGACGTGGGTCTTTTCGCTTCCAAGGAAGACCCGCTCTGGGAAGCGAACGACTGGAATTACGATGGAAAGCCCGAGTACACGCTTAATTCACACGAAGCCTACCTAAGTCTGACCCATCAAGGCGAGATCGACCAGTTCTGGCTCAAGGACACGGGCATCAACCTTGTGGATACCCTGACCCGCAGGTTCGAGGCCTACCATGAACTCATCGGGGCCAAGAGCGAAGGCGGCACCAAACTGGAGAACACTCTGGGTGAGAAGGAGGCCAACCTCCGCGGCTACCTGGTCTATGACCGCCGCACGCGTCGATCAATGTCCGACGTGTTCCTGAAGCCGGGGACCCCCTTTAAGGAATACGTTTCCCAGGACTACCACCAGGCCCTGACTTTCCAGGCGAGGGAAACCATCCTCGAACGTCGCGCCACCGAAACGGAAGTCCGTTTCCTGGGCACGGCAACCACCAATGACGGCACCCTGATCGGTGTCGAAAAATGCATCATCCTGGCCAAGGGTTCGCCCGCCCTCAGGATGGAGTGGCGCTTTACCAATCCCGTCACCAATGCGGGCAAGGCCCCGGTGGAATTCCGCTTCGGAACTGAAGCCCTATTCTGCCTTTTGGCGGGGAACGCCCATGACCGCTATCTCGAATGGGACGGGCAACCGGCCGCCAAACCCGGCTCAGGGCCGGGCCACCGCGACATCCTCGCTTCCCGCGGAGAAATGGCCGGCGTCACGAACGTCCGAATCACGGACGAATGGCTCAAACTCCGCTGCGAAGTGAAGTTTCCCGGAGCCTCCCGCGCCTGGCGGGACGCCATCGAAACCGTGAGCCAGTCCGAGGGCGGTTACGAGCGGGTCTACCAGGGCACCGTTGTGATTCCCATCTGGGATCTCAAGCTCAGCGCCGGAAGCGAAGGCGCCGCTTCCATGTCCATCCAATTCCGAGAGGGAGCCTGAAAGAATGGTCACCAAAGAACTTACCGTCATCAACGATTCGGGAATCCACGCCCGGCCGGCGGCCCTGATCGTGGAGACCGCGACCAAATACAAGTGCAACATCATCTTCATCAAGGATGGCATGCGCGCCAACGCCAAAAGCATCATGAACATCATGCTGCTCGCCGCAGAACCCGGCGCGGTCATCAAAGTGGAGACCGAGGGCCCTGACGAAGCCGAGGCCCTAGACGCCATCGAGTCCCTTTTCTCATCCCGCTTCAAATACGACTGACGGGATAGCATGTCCGGTTCCAAGCCCAAGCGCGTCGTGCTTCAGGGCGTTCCCGCCTCGCCCGGGTTCGCCATCGGCCCGGCGTATCTCCTCCATCCGGAAGAGCGCATCGTCAAGAAGCGCATTATTCCGGCGGAAAGGGTGGATCAGGAAGTAGCGCGCCTGAAGCGCGCCCTGGACAAGGCCCACAAGGAAATCCTCGGCATCAAGACCCGCATCAGCGGGGACGTGGGCGAATACGAGGCCCGCATTTTCGATACCCACATGATGATGCTCCAGGACAGCGAGATTGTGGACACGGTCATCAAGGACATCCACGACAACCTCCACAACGCCGAGTACGCCTACAGCACGCGTATCAACAGCTTGGCGGAACGCTTCGAAAACATCTCCGGCGGCTTCCTCAAGGACCACATGAGCGATTTGCGGGACGTGGCCACCCGCGTCATCGACATCCTCATGCTCAGCGAGAACAATCTTTCCTATCTGGACGTGCCCGAGCCCGTGATCGTCATGAGCCGGAACCTAACGCCCTCCGTGCTTTCACAGTTCAACCGCAAAAACACCCTGGGTCTCACCATCGAAGTGGGAGGCAAGACTTCCCACGTTTCCATCCTGGCCCGCTCCCTCGAGATTCCCGCCGTTTCCGGCATTGCTCTTTCCGGCATCGACATCGAACCCGGCCAGATGGTCATCCTGGACGGCACGGCCGGCTTCATCATTCTGAATCCCTCGCTCCGGGACATCAAGGAATACGAAATCAAGAAGGCCGCCTTCTTCGCCATGGAGCGGGAGCTTTCCACCCTCCGGGACCTGGAGCCGGTCACCACGGACGGGAAGTACATCGAGCTTTCCGCGAACATCGAGTTGCCCATCGAAGTGGAGAGCGTACTGCAATACGGCGCGGACTCCGTGGGTTTGTACCGTTCCGAGTTCCTTTTCTTGACCCGCGAGGACATGCCCAGCGAGGAAGAGCAATACCAGGCGTACAAGTACATCGGCGAGCGCATGAGCCCAAGGGCCGTGACCATCCGGACCATGGACGCCGGCGGCGACAAGCTGGTGCCGGCCCTCAAGATGGCCGGCGAGCTCAATCCCTACATGGGGTGGCGCTCCATCCGCGTCTGCCTGGACAACCGGGAGATCTTCAAGACCCAATTGCGCGCCATCATGCGCGCTACCGCTTACAGCAACATCCGCCTGATGTTCCCCATGATCTCGAACCTGTGGGAAATCAGGGAAACCAAGAGGATGCTCGACGATGTGCGTAAGGAGCTGGACCGGGACGGCATCGCCTACAATGCCCAACTTGAAATCGGCTGCATGGTGGAGGTCCCAGCCGCTGTGGTCATGGCGGACGAATTGGCCCGTGAGGTCGATTTCTTCAGCATCGGCACCAACGACCTGATCCAATTCACCTTGGCGGTGGACCGGGCCAACGAGCGGATAGCCGAACTCTTCGAGCCCAACAGTCCCGCCGTTTGGCGCCAGATCAAAAGCGTCATCGAAGTCGCCCGCCGTCATGGAATCCAGGCCTGTGTCTGCGGCGAGATGGCCGGAGACCCGTTGGCCGCCATCGTCCTCATCGGCATGGGTATCGATGAGCTTTCCATGGGGCCCGGCGTGCTCTTGGAGATGAAGAAGCTCATCAGATCCATTTCCTTCGAAGAGGCCCGCCTTTGCAGCGAAGAGGTCATCAAGCTGACCACGGCGGATGAGATCGGAACCTTTCTGCGCGGGCGGTATGGGCTTAAACTCGCGGACCTGGGCATCACCAAATTTCCGGGGAAGCGCCCCTCTCCCGTTTGAATCGGCATTTGTGCCCGCGCCTGGTGCCTCACCCGCCCCCGGCTTCTGTTTTCTTCCGCGACCGGCACGTGTTTTGAACCTGCCCGATTGCTAGTTTTCCAACGATGGGGTGGTTGCCGAAATATCTGGGCCTGGCCTTGTTCGTGGGTCAGCTGACCTTTGCCGCCCGGTCATCGACGGAGCATTTCGGAAAGCCGCTGCGGAATACCGTTCAAACTGCCCCGAAAAAGATTTCCGCAAAAAACCCGGCCGTAAAAAATGCCGCCTTGAAATCTGCGGCTGTCGCTGTTGCTGCGGCGGGATCCGAAGAGATTCCGATCTCGGCTGCCGGCAAAGCCGCCATAGACACCTTCGATACCTTCACCGGGAAAGCCGAGCCCTCTGCTGTTTCCGCCGGAGCCGTCCAGCCCCCGGTCCAAGCCCATACCCCTCCCGGTAGTGATCCTCCGGCGTCGTCCGCTCCCGCTTCCTCTCCGACCGTTGCGCCCCCGCCGGTGCCGGCTCCCGCCGTGAAGCCCGGATCCTCGGCGGTCAGGGCTCAGGTGGATTCGCTCTTGAGAATGGGGACCCTCCCCAGCCGGGATGACGACAGCCTGGCCCAGGCGGAAGCCGACTCCGGCACATCAGCAGGAGCCAAGCCCGGCCTTCCCTTTGAAATGAAGACGCCGACGCGCAAAGAAATCGCGGCTTTCCAGCTTTCCGTGCTGAATGCGGTGACGGCCATGGAAAAGAAGGATTACGCCAAGGCCAGGAGGGTGCTGGCCAAGGCCCAGCCCACCGAACGGCTGGCGCAGGTTTACAAGACCATCCTGATGGCCAATGTCTTCATGGGACTCAAGGATTATGTACGCGCCGACAGCGTCCTCCAAGCGACCTTGGAATGGGTGGGTGGAACGGTTTGGCAAAACTATCTGCTCAACCGCAGGATCCAGATTTTCCCGTTGACCGAGCCGAACGATTCGGCCCGGCTCCAGTTTTCCGCGAAGGTGATCCAAGCGCCGATATCGGCCGGGGTGAAGGTCAACTTCCTGTACGGCCTTCTGCGGCTCCAGGGCTTCTCCGGCTCCCCGGACGGATACGTTCTGCTCCTCAAACGCATCGTGGCATCGGCGCCTTCGGATCGCAGGCTGGATACCCTGTATCAGATGCTCGCGCCAAACATTCCGCCGGGATGGGGCACCTGGGAGCTGCAGGACCTGATGTTGGATCTGGAATCCAAGCTTTCCTTGTACGGCAAGGCCATCGCCCGAAGCGAAGCCGCCCTGAAACTGGTGTCCGGCAAGCCTGAGAAGCAGCAACTCCACTGGAACTATGCCAATCTCATCTTCAAGACCAAGGATTACCAGAAGGCAATTCCCGTCCTGGCTAAATTCATGGAGAGGTACGGCGAGACTCCCGAGGCGATATTGCAGATCGCCCGTTGTTACGATCGCATGCAGGAGCCCAAGAAGGCCATCCTCTGGTACGATCGCCTGCTGGAAAAGTACCCCAGGCACGATAAGACCTCGGAAATCTATTGGCTCAGGGCCTGGGATCTGGAGCAGCAGGGGAATTATGAAGAGGCCATCGAGTTCTATTTCCGTCAGCTGGCGGATTTCAGCTCCAACCGGCGGGGCGATTGGGCCAACTTCCGCATCGGTTTGTGCCAATACAAGGCCGGCAACGCCGGTGCCGCTTTCCAGGCATTTAAGTCCATCCGCGACCAAGTGAACTCCAACGCCTACCCAGCCGGTCTTTACTGGGAAGCCAAGGCCCAGGACTCCCTGAGGGATTCCGCCGGCGCGCGGGCAACCCTGACGGAATTGACCGTCAGGTATCCACTCAACTTCTACGGCCACAAGGCGCGCCAAAGCTTGCAGGAGCGCCGAGCATGGGCGGACAGTCTCGAACCCTGGCGCCGCTTCGCCCCGTCCAAGGCCCAGGGGATCAAGGACTGGATGAAGGACGGAATGTCCGGTTTCAAGGAGCGGCTCGACAACGATTTCGAGAGCGATTATCTGTCCATCGGCAAACTGTTGCAGTTCCGACTGGACACCCTGGCCGTTCTTACCCTGCGCACGGTTCCCGCCAAGGTGAAAACCAATCCCTGGTTCCTGTACGTCCATGCGCGCATGTTCAAGAACCGCCAGCTGTGGCGGGAAGCCTACAAACTCGGGCTGCAGCTCAGTTATAAAATCCCCCCCGACAAATGGGGGTCCGCCCCAAGGGAAGTGCTTCGGTTGATCTTTCCGCGGCCCTACGAGGGCCTAGTCCAGAAATACGCCGCGAAAAGGAGCCTCGACCCGGCCTTGGTCTACGCGCTTATGCGACAGGAATCCGGATTCGACCGGGATATCAAGTCCGGGGCCGGCGCCATCGGTCTAATGCAGGTGATGCCCGCCACCGGAAAGGCCGTGGCCAAGAAGGAACGCTGGTCTCGTTTCGATCCCTTTAGCCTTACCGAGGCGGAGGTGAACATCAGCCTGGGCACCGCCTATCTGCGCGATCTCAAGAAGGATTACCAAGGCAACTCCTATTGGGTCCTAGCCAATTACAACGCCGGACCGGAACCAACCCGGAGATGGCAGGCCCTGGCCTTGGAGCGGCCCTTGGAAGCGGCCATCGAGGATATCAGCTATTGGGAAACCCGGGATTACGTCAAAAAGGTGATGGGCAATTATCATACTTATCGCCTTCTCTGGAACAATCGCGCGAGACCGGCCAAGCAGACGGCGGCCAATTGAGCCGGGTCCACCCCCGTATTTGTTAATTTAAGGGCTATGCTTCCCCGCGAATCCGGCCGATGGACAGGCCTGGCAATCCCTTCCGCAACTCTCCTGATCTGCCTGGGCGCGGTGTTGGCGTTCCCGGCTCCTTCGCAATCCGATTCCGGTTCCGTTCGTGAGCGGCAATCCAAATGCTGGTCCGTCGCCCGGCTCAAATACGGGGGCGGAGGAGACTGGTATTCCGGTCCTTCCATGCTGCTGAACCTATCCCGCCGCCTGCGTTCCGATTTGGGCCTACCCGTCTGCGCAGAAGAGCGGCAAGTGTCAGTCATGGACGGTAACCTCTATGATTTCCCCATCCTGTTCATGACCGGCCACGGTAACGTCGCCTTTTCTGAAGAGGAACGCCGGGTCCTACGCGAATACCTTTTTCGCGGCGGCTTGCTCTTCGCGGACGATAACTACGGCATGGATACCTCCTTCCGGCGCGAGATGAAGCTGCTGTTCCCCAATCACCCCCTCACGCCGATGGGAACGCGGCATCCAGTCTTCAGTGCGCACTACCGATTTCCTGACGGGCTGCCTAAGGTACACCAGCACGACGGCAAGCGCGCCACCGCCTACGGAATGGCGGTGGATGGACGGTCCGTGGTATTCTACAGCCATGAAAGCGACCTCGGGAATGGGTGGGAGGATCCGGAAGTACACAAGGATTCGCCCGAATCCCGCGAGGCCGCTTTGCGCATGGGGGTCAATGTGGTGGCCTGGTTCCTCCAGGGAGCGCCGGTCCCGACCGTGCCCTAGCATCCGGCCCATTCCATGAACGCTCTCCGTCGAATCCCAGCCCTCCTCGACCGCCAACGCCGGCTCCGCGCCGCCGCCGGTGCATTGCGGGTCTTCTGGGTGCTGGCCGCCCTCCACCTTTCCGTGCTTGCCATACTCGGGTATTTCTCCTTCCGCTATCCCTTGTCCTCCTCCATCCTCATCGTGATGGTCTGGTCCTTTGGCCTCTACCTTCTGCTTCCCATCGCCTATTGGGTACGCTGGACTTCGGCGGGAAACGGGAAGCAGGCCGTCGCCCGGGACCTCGACCGCGCCAATCCTTCGGCTCCCGACCCTTTTCGAACGGCCCTGTCACTGGGGAACCACGGAGTAGAGACCTTGGACCACCTCGATCGACTCTTCGCGGGATTCCTGCCGCAGCTGTCGCTCCCCCGGCCCCGGTTTTTCCCCATTCCCCATCGCGCGGCGCTGGCCGCCGGATTCCTCGCCCTGCTGGCCGCTGCCGCCCTCACCGGCCGTCCCGGGGATTTTCTTCGCCGGGTCGCTTCTCCCTGGAGCATCCTGGAAGACCTTCCCACCCTCCGTTTCGATATTGAACCCGTTCCTCTGGTCATCGGGGTGGGGGATACCGCCTGGGTTCGAGGTCGCGCCCGGAATCTTATACCAGGGCAACCCGTTTATGCCTATGTGCGTTCGACGGCGGGTGAGACCCGCTTTCCCCTCTCCTTCGAAGGGGATCAGGACTTCGCATTCTCGTTCGGCCCGGCGGAAACCGATTTCTCCCTCCATTTCGCCGGGGACAACGGCCGCAGTTCCGTCCTTCGTTATCGCGTCGTTTCGGCTCCATTCCTCGAGCGCATCCAGGCGATCCTGGAACCGCCCGCCTATAGCCGCCTGCGAAGGGACACCTTGCCCCAGGGAGTAGTCCGCTTTCCCGTGCTGCCTGGAACCCGGGTCACCTGGCTTCTGGAGTCGGACCGAGCCTTGCGCCACCTGGCATGGAGCCTGCGCGAGCCCGCGTCGGCCCAGGCGGATTCCCAGGCCAAGGTAGCGGGAGCGCCACGTGGCTCCGAAGATACCCTGGGTCCGGGTCGCTCCTTCAGGACCGCCGCAGAAATCCGCGCGATCCGGGAATATTCCTATTGGCTTGAAGACGAACGGGGCATCCGATCCCGGCCGTCCCTGCCGTTCCGCATCGACATCATACCGGACCTGGCCCCTGAGGTGGACCTGGTCTCCCCAGCGAACGATACGGTCCTGGATCGCGACGCCAGGCTGCCATTGTCCTTCCGGGCCAAGGACGACTACGGAATCTCCTCATTCAAGCTCGTGTACAAGGTGCTCGTGGACGGCAAGGTCCGTTCCGAAGGGCAACGCGACGCCCGCGATTGGCTGCGCCAGGCCCGCTCGGGCCTGGTGGAAGCGGAATGGGACCTGAAGGCCCTCAACCTCAGGCCCGACAACGTAGTGGAGTTCCACCTGGCCGCGGTGGACAACGATACGGTGAACGGACCCAAGTCCGGCCGGTCCGCCACCCGCACCCTGAGGGTGCCCACCGTGCAGGAGGTCCTGGCTTCCGTCCGTGAACGGGAGCAAAGCGCGCTGGCCAACCTTAAAAGCGCCCTGCAGCGGGAAAAACAGTTGGAGCGCAAGTTGGAACGAGAAAAACCATCCCCGCGGGAGGAGGGGCCTCCCATGCTTGCTGAGTATGAGATCAACCGCATCATGGTCGAGGATCCCCGCGAGCATACGCGCCGGGCCGAAGCGAACATGTCGCATTTGCAACAGTCCATGGAGCGGCAATCGAAAGCGGAATC
Organism: Fibrobacterota bacterium; assembly: GCA_030854955.1. Classification (GTDB taxonomy): domain Bacteria; phylum Fibrobacterota; class Fibrobacteria; order UBA11236; family UBA11236; genus Chersky-265. The sequence goes on from JALYSE010000029.1 coordinate 18,004, forward strand.
CGCCGACGGAGACAAATCGGCCAAGGCCGGACGCGACATGTCCCAGGTCAAGACCGCAGTGAGGGAAATGCAGGATTTCCTCAAGAAGAACGAACCCTCCCTGCCCCGCGGCAATCAAGGGATGCTTCCGGAGGAGGAGCGGCGCAAGAACCTGGAAAACCTGCTCAAGGCCCAGAAGGAACAGGCCGCGAAGCTGGCCGAATTGAAGGAAAAGCTGGATAAGGCGCCTTCCGGCAAGGTCCATGTGGACATGGCGCGCATGCAGTTGGAAAACCTGTCCAAGGATCTGGATCGGAACATCCAGAACCAGACCGATTTGCAGAAAATGCTAGAGGACCAGGCGGCCCAGGCTAAGGCCAAGAGCGACCTCATGGATCAGGCGATCCAGGAACAGATGCGCATGGCCGAGGACATGAAGGGCGCGAACGACGATCTCAAAAAGGCGATGGAACAGGGACAGAAGAACGGATTGCTTTCCCCCGAACTAATGGAGAAGATGAGAAAGGTCCAGGAACTCCTCAAGGAAGTCCTTCCGGACAGCCTGCAAAAGATGATGGAAAGCAAGCTGCAGGGTCAGGAAGTGAACGAAGAGGAATTGAAAGCGCGATTGAAGGAGATGCTCGAAAAACAGGCTGAACTGTCCGAGAATCTCAACCGCGCCCTGGCCATGCTCGAGCAGTTGAAGGATCGCAAGCGTATGGAAGAGCTGAAGCAGGTCCTAACGGAGTTGCAGGCCAGGGAAAAGGATCTGGAAAGGGAATTGCAGTCCGGGCAGTCCGGCGCCGCCCAGGATTCCGAGCAGAAGGCCATCCAGAAGGAGACCCAGAAGGCCCTCTCCGATTTTGCATCCCAGGCGGCGGCGAAGAAGGAGCTCCAGGAGATGAACAAGAAACTGCAGCCCGGTCCGGTGCAGAAGGATATGCAGGATGTTCGGGAGGCCCTGGCCGCCGCGTCCAAGGGCAAATCCAAGCAGGAGCAAACCGCCGCCTCCGCTTCGGCCTCCAAATCCGCTGCCTCGGCCGCCTCTAAGCTGGGGGAGATGGGCGAGATGCTGGGCGAGGCGATGGCGGGCATGGAGAGTTCGGTGGATCTTTCCGAGGCGCAGGAGTTGTTGCAGGAATCCCTGGCCCTGTCGCGCTTGCAAATCCTCATCCGCAGCGGGTCAGCGCGCCGACAGGCGGAAGGGTGGGAGTCGGACGAGGCCGCTCTCTACGGGAGCGTGGCGCAAACGGCTCAGTGGTTGAATGAAAGAGTCAAGGCACTGGCCGCGAAGGTTCCCTTTCTCGGCCCCACGCTCACCACCGAATCCCGCAACCTTTCCGCCGCCGCCCGGGCGGCGGC
>JALYSE010000029.1:19354-27566 GCA_030854955.1 Fibrobacterota bacterium
CCCGGCAATACACCTGGGACGGCGCAGAGAAATCCCTCCGGCACAACCAGAATCTTTCCCGGGAATTGCTGAAGCTTCTCAAGATGGCCCAGAGTTCCGGACAGGGCAGCGGTTCCGGGTCGGGATCGGGTCAGCCAAACGCTTCAGGTCAAGGCGAAGGTCAAGGCGAAGGCCAAGGAGAGGGCAAGGGGGGAGGCGATCTTTCCGGTCAGCTCCAGGGCATGAGCGGCAAGCAGATGGCCATCAATTCCGCGACCTACCAGTTGCTCAAGGCGATGATGGAGGGCCGCCAGATGGGATCCGGTCAGCAAGGCGGCAAGCAGGGACAGCAAGGCAAACCGGGTGGAGAGTCCGGCAAGAGCGGTGAAGGGGGCGGCCCGGCCGGGGAGCCCCCGGGTGGGGAGTCCCCCGGCGGGGAAAGCGGCCGTACCGGACAGGATGGCCAAGGCGGTCAAGGCGGTAAATCCGGTTCCGAGGGCGAAGGTTCGCTCGGCGGCATGGCCAATAAGCAGGGAGAGCTGGGTGAAAATCTGGAGACCTTGGCGGAAAAACTCGGCGAGGAAGGCGGCTCCGCGCAGAAATTGCGAAGCTTGGCCGATGAAGCGCGTCGGCTTGAGGAGGACCTGCGGCAAGGCCGGCTCAATCCCGAGGAAGTACGCCGACGTCAGGAGCGATTCCAATCCCGGCTTCTGGAGGCATCTAATGCCATGCAAGAGCGGGGTCAAAGCGAGTCCAGGCAGGCCGAAGCCGGCCGCGGACGTCCGACCGGGATTTCCGATGAGGCCCGGGCCCAGGAGACCCGACTTCTGCAATTGCTTCGTGAGGCCCGTAAAGGGGCCCAGGGGCTTCCGTTAACGGAAGGGCAGAGGAAGCGCCTTGAAGAGTATTATGAGAGAATGTTGACTCGATAGAGTGGCAGGCGCCCTCTCGAGTGCCGGAAGCACTCGACGGGCCCTTGCTTTTATAAAACGCGTGGCAGGCGCCCTCTCGAGTGCCGGAAGCACTCGACGGGCCCTTGCTTTTATAAAACGCGTGGCAAGCGCCCTCTCGAGTGCCGGAAGCACTCGACGGGCCCTTGCTTTTATAGAACGCGTGGCAAGCGCTCTCTCGAGTGCCGGATGCGTCGCTTTTAAGGAACCAAGGGGTAATTGTGCGGTTGTGGATGTGGGTAGATGGCTGCATGGTGAGACTGGGGGAGTCGTTCCTCCGGATATGCGGCAACGTGATTGGGTTTCTGCGCTTCTGCGTTGCGATGTTTATGGCCATTCCCTCGGTTTTCAAAAACTTCCACTTCACCATCGACCAGATGTACCTCATCGGTATCACTTCCATCCCCCTGGTCGCCCTCACTTCCATCTTTACTGGGGCCGTTGCCGCCTGGCAGGCCGCCTACAATTTCGCCGACTACGTCCCCTTGCGCTACGTGGGCACGGCGGTCGGCAAATCGGTGATGCTTGAGGTGGGGCCGGTCCTGACCGCCCTTGTGGTCTCGGGACGGGTAGGCGCGGCCATGACGGCCGAATTAGGGACCATGGCCGTCACCGAGCAGCTGGACGCCATGAAGGTTCTAGATATCAATCCGTTCCGGTTTCTCATGGCCCCTCGCCTTCTGGCGAGCATGATCATGCTGCCGATGCTCACCATCTTTTCTTCATTCATAGCCATCCTTGGCGCATTGGCGGTGGTGACGCTCTTCAAGGATCTGTCGCCGGAGTCCTTCTTCTACGGGGTAAGGCTCTTCTATACCAACTGGGACATGTTCGTCGGCATCCTCAAATCCTTCGTTTTCGGAATCATCATCGCCCTCTTCGGTTGCTACTACGGCTACACCAGCACCCACGGCGCCGAAGGTGTGGGTAGGGCGACCATGGCGTCGGTGGTGGCTTCCAATGTCTCCGTGCTCATTTCCGGGTTTCTGATTTCTAACTTTTTGTTGAGATAAATGACCCGGTTGGGACGAACCGAGGAGAGGCATGTGGGGCTAGAGATTATGGGCTAGGTCCCGGATGTTCCGGTGACCGCGGCGAAGCGGCAGCGAACGCTCTGCCGTTTGCCCCAGCCGCCTTCCTATTCCACCTTTTCTAACCCCTAGCCCCTTATCCCCAACCCCTACATATAACAGACACCACGGAGTCCCAATGATCCAGCGATACCTTACCAATCTCGGCATGCAGGGTGATTTCGTGGACTCCCTCCGGGAATGCTACAACCGGCGGGAACCCGGAGATCGCATTTCGGCTGTCAAGGCCGTCCTGGCCCGCCATCGGGATCGCATCCGGGCCATCAACCGCAGCGGCGCCTCCGGCACCGATACCGTGCGCTTCATCAGCGAGATGGTCGACACTCTCTTGCGGGTCATGTGGGACCATGTGGAGATGTCCGTGCCCAATGAGGCCAATCTGGTCGCCGTGGTCGCCGTGGGCGGCTATGGGCGACTGGAGCTGTGTCCGCAATCGGATATCGACCTCCTCATCATCACTTCCGAAAAACCCACCAAGCACGAGCGCGAGCAGGCCGAGGTCATTGTCCGCAACTTGTGGGATTACGGCTTCATCCTGGGCCATTCCGTACGCAGCCTTTCCCAATGCGAGGAAGCCTCCACCAAGGATCCGGAAACCTGGACCTCCTTTCTGAACGAGAGGTTCGTGGCGGGCAACCACGAGCTCTACCGCAAATTCGTCCGCATGATGTCCAAGCGGCTGTTTCCCTGGCGCACCACGGCCTTGATCGAGGCGAAGATAAAGGAAAGGGAGCAGCGCAAAAGCCAGGTGGGCGTATTGGTGCAGATGCTGGAGCCCAACCTCAAGGAAGGTCTCGGCTGTCTGAGGGACGTCCACTCCATGATGTGGATCGCAAAGGTAAAGCATGATTGCAACAGTTTCGGGGACCTGGTCCGGGAAGGGCTCATCACGCCCCAGGAACTCGAGGATATCCGTGTAGGGTACGATTTCCTGCTGCAGGTCCGCTGCTGCCTTCATTTCATGACCAGCAAGAAGGACGACCACTTGGGATTCGCAATCCAGCCCGAGGTGGCGGCGGAACTGGGATTCTCGGACGATGAGAACCAGAAGGCGGTGGAAGTCTTCCTGAAGGTCTTCTACCACCATACCAAGACCATCTTGCGCGTCACCGAAGGCGTCATCTCCCGCTGGGTCAAGAACAAGGAGAAGGCTTCCAAACCTGCCGTCCTCAAAGATCATCCCCATTTACAGACCGTGGACGGGGCCCTGGACCTCAAGGCGCGGGTGGGGAACCCGTTTCTCGACAACGTTGGGCTGATGCTGGAGTATTTTGAGATTGCCAACCGCCGGGAGTTGGGTCATTCCCATCACGCCATCCTCCGTATCAAGCAGGCTGTCAGCATCCTCTCCTGCAACCCGGAACTCGACCTGAAATCCCATCTACCGGACTTCCTGAGGCTCTGCCAGGGCCGGGAACGGGTGGGACGCATGCTGCGCACCATGAACGACGTGCGACTGGTCGGCCTTCTCATTCCGGACTTCAACTACATCTATTGCCACAGCCAGCACGATATCTACCACATCTATACGACGGACGAACACACAATCACCGTCATCCGCCAGCTCGCCTATTTGTCAAAGCAGACGGACAAGGATCTGGAATCCCTCCAAAAGGCCCTCGTCCAGGTCAGCGACATGGAACTGCTGATCCTCGCGTGCTTCTATCACGATATAGGAAAAGGGGTTGGGCCCCAGCATAGCATCAGCGGCGCGAAGATGGTCTTCGAATACATGGAGAAGATGGGGATGTCCGCTTCTCGCTGCAAGGAAGCCTCGAACCTGGTCCTCTACCATCTGCTGATGAACGAAATCATCCAACGGCGCGATTTGGACGACCCCAAGACCATCCGCGATTTCATCACCAAGGTTGAGACGCCTGCGACCCTCCACAAATTGTACGTGATGACCTATTGCGACGTTTCCTCAGTCCATCCGGACGCCTGGTCAAGCTGGAAGGCCTCGCTCCTAAGGCGCCTCTATGAGCTCGCTCTGAGGGAAATGCAAAGCCCCTTCCAGGCGGTCCTGGAACCCCGAAGCCTCGAGGATCAACTCATCGAAAACGTTTCCAAGCGGGTTTCCGAGGCGGAAGTCCGCCGCCATCTTGAGATGCTGCCGCGACAGTACGCCTCCTCCACCACCGCTGAGGACATCGTCACCCATATCAGCCTGCTGGCTTCTCTGGAACCTCGATCACCGGCTCACATTGGTAGTAATCCCGCGGGTGGCTCACGGCCCTTGCTGGGCAGTTCGCTCCCTTTAGGGGATGTTCGCTCCCTGGAGACCCAGAATTTCAACGCCCGCTTGATCGAAAGGCAGACCCATTGGGAGATAACCGTGGTCGCCAACGATGACGACGCGCTCCTTTGCGCAATCGCAGGAACCCTGGCCCATCTCGAGTTCTCTATCCTCAGCGCGCGCATTTTCACCCGCGTGGACGGCAAGGCTATCGATAAGTTCTGGGTCAGCGTACCCGATGGCGGAAAGATCGGCAGCGCGGCCTTCGAGCAGCGCTTGATCAAAGAACTGGGAAAGAATTTCCAGCTTTCGAAGGAGGAATTGCACGAGTTGCGGGCACGCATCAAGCCGAAGAACGCCTTTGGTAGGGTCCGGGACCTCCCCATGAAGCCATCGGTGGCCTTTTCAAACACCATCTCGGACAATTTCAGCACCGTGGATCTCACTTGCAGCGATCGCATCGGCCTTCTTTACCAGGTTACGAAGGTCTTCAGCGACTTGAAGTTGAATGTCCACGGCGCGATCCTCACCACCGAGGCTGACAAGGCGATGGACGCCTTCTACATCACCGACGGCGCGAATAAAAAAATTGAAGACGTACAACTCATTGATCTCATTGTCTCTACGTTGATCAAAGAGCTAAGCGACACCTGAGTTACGTCTCTCACTGACGACGTCGGCGAGCATCGATACAAAAATTATTTTTGATTTCGGAAAAGAATTGCTTGACTAATCAAGTCAACAACTTTATCATTTAGTTATCAGTCGAGCAGATGAAGGATACAGATTGAATCGCAAGCAAGACAACAAGCAAAACGAACACGAGAGCCTCTCGGTATCTCGGAACGTTTCTCGGTCAATAACCACGGACCTGAAACGGTATCCTTCAAAATCCCGTTACATTTTTCAGTAGATAAAATTTTAAAACTTGAAGGGAGGTGATCAAATGGCCGCCAAGAAGAAAGCAACGAAGAAGGTCGCTAAGAAAGCGACTAAGAAGGTAGCTAAGAAAGCTTCCAAGAAGAAGAAGTAGGTCATCCTAGATAGGCATCCTTAAACGGGTGCATATCAAAAGATTAAGGGAGGTCAGGGTTTTCCTTGACCTCCTTTTTTATTTCCCTCCACTTTATCGCTTCGGCGACTCCCCATTCGCCCAATCCTGTTCCGTATTCAGTTTTTCATCAGACTTCTTCGTACCCGCACATTATTTTCAGATTCCGTAAGTCATTGATATATCTTGAGAAATGCGGACATAGGCGCCGTCGCAGTCCACCTGTCCAGGCTATCCGAGTTCGTTCATTGAGGCGGCCCGTTTCCTTTTCGGTAAACCGGCAGAAATTTCCTAGCAGTCCGGGAAAGGGAGGATCAATGGGCGGATCGGGTGGTGGGCCAGAGGGCGGACTCCGTTTTCCGCGGGGGCGGAAACCGGGTTACATCTCCTCGATGGGCGGGACGCCGATCAGATCCAAGGTTTGACCTAAGGCAATGCGGGCGCAATCGATAAGGAAGATGCGATCCTTTTCCTCGGCGCTGCCCAATACACGGCAGCTGTGGATGAAACTGTGCGCGCCTTCGGCAATCTCGAGGGCATATTGCGCCATGGGGCAGGGATCGTTGGCTTCCAGCGCGATATGGACCTTGTCCGGGAAAAGACTCAGCGTCCTGATGAGGGTTTGGGCCTGCGGTTCCGTGAAATTCGAAAAGTTTATCCCCTCTATACCGTCCTTGCTGGGGCGATCGGCACCCGTGCGGCCGTTGCGCTCCGCGCTCTTGCGAAGGATGCTGCAAAGCCTCACATGGGAATATTGCACGTAGGGTCCGGAGTCCCCTTCGAAGCTCAGGGCGGTTTCCCATTCGAATCGGATATCGTTGAGACGGCGGTTTTTCAGTTCGCTGAAGACGAGTGCGCCCACTCCGATCTGCAGGGCCAGGCCTTCCTTGCCTTGGGCTTCCGGGTTTTTCTCCTTGATGATCCCGAGGATCTTTTCCTGGGCGGCCTCAATCACGTCCTTGAGAAGGCTGGACTGCCCGCTGCGGGTTTTGCCCTTCTCCCAGCCACCTTCTTCGCTCTTGATGAGCACGAGGCCGAATGGAACGTGCTCGACCTGCTTATGCCAATCGAAACCGGCCAGCTCGAGAACCTTGTTCAATTGCTGGAAGTGCAGGCTCTGGCCGTTGTCGACCACGTACAGGCACCTATCGAAGCCGTAGGTCTCCTTGCGGTAAATCGCCGCGGCGATGTCCCGAGTGATGTAGAGAGTGGCGCCGTCGGTCTTGCGCAGCATCACCGGAGGCATGTTGTGTTCCGTCAGGTCCACGATCTCGGCGCCTTGGCTGGCCTTGACCAGGTTCCTAGAGGTCAGTAGGTCCATGGTCTTGGGCATGTGGTCGAGGAAGAAGGCTTCCCCCACGTAGCTGTCGAACTCGACGTCCAAGAATCCGTAGAGGCGCTTGAGTTCCTTCAAGGTGATGTCCTTGAATGCCTGCCATAATCCGCGATATCGCGCATCCCCGGCTTCCAGCTTCTGGAAGGCCCCGCGAGCCTGATCCTCTAGGGACGGATCCTCCTTGGATGCATTGGCGAAAGCGGTGTAAAGCCTGTTGAGTATCTCGATGGTCATGCCTTCGAGGTCGGACTCCTTGAGCCCTTCCCGTAGGAACATGACGATGAGCTTGCCGTAGGAGGTGCCCCAATCGCCGAGATGGTTGATGCGCTCCACCTTGTAGCCGGCGCGCATGTAGAGCTTGCTCAGGGAACTCCCGATCATGGTGCCGCGCAGATGGTGAAAGGCCAGCTCCTTGCCCATGTTTGGGGAGGAATAGTCGATGACCACGGTCTTTCCCTGGCCGCGAAGAGTGGAGCCGTAAGCGGCGCCTTGGGCGGCGATGGCTCCAAGGGTACGCTTGGCGAAATCGGCGGGGGCGATGAAGAAATTCAGATAGCCGTTGAGGGCTTCGATCTTGACGATCGAGGCCGTAGGCAAAATCAGGGTCGCGAGTTCGCTGGCGATAGCCGGAGGCGCCTTGCGGAGCCTTTTGGCGAGGGGAAAGCAGGGGAAGGCGAAATCCCCGTGCCCCACGTGCTGGGGCAGGGCGATGGCCGGTACTAGCTCGGCGGCGGTGAGACCGGTATGCGGAGCCAGCAGCTCCGCGATCTCTTCCTTATAGGTCCTCATCCTCTTCTTCGGCCGTTTCTTCTTCGTGCGTGACGTAATCTTCCGGCTTCAGGCGGGTGGACTTCGCATCCGCCCAAAGGCGCTCCAGGGAATAATAGTTCCTGGTGTCCTTTTCGAAAAGATGGATGATCAGGTCACCGTAATCGAGAACGGCCCAGCGGACGCCGGTATGGTACTCCGATCTGAGCGCCTTGATGCCATCCTTGCTGAGCGCGCGATAGGTGGAATGCAGCACGCCGCGCATCTGGGTCTCGTTCTGACAGGTGCAGATGAGATAAAAGTCCGTGAGGGAGCTCAAGCCGCGCAGGTCGAGCAGTACCGCGTCTTCCACCTTCTTGGAGAAGAGGATTCCCGCGGCCTTTTCGGCAAGCACCTGGGCTTCTACTAATGTTTTGGTCTTTGCCATCTCTTGATCAGCTCCTCGTAATCCTTTCCGATGAAGACCGTGGCATCTACCATGGCCAGGGGATCGAAAAGGTGGATCAGGTTTTCCGTATTCAACACTTTAGCCAGGTCCCGAGCAACCGGCTCATTCGCGGTGCGAGCCACAACGATGGTCTGCGCGTAGTTCCAGCTCGCCGCATTTCCGAATTCGATGATGTCGAACCCTTGGTCGGTCAGGTAATTGCGGAATGATTCGGCCGCTCCGGGCTTGCCGCATCCGTTCAGAATCTGGATTTGTCCGGTGTTGGGGACGAATACCTCGGTCTTCACTTCCTGCTCGCAACCCATCAGCAATCCGGCAAGGAGGATCGTGGACAAGCCCAGGCCCGCATGGTG
>JALYSE010000030.1 GCA_030854955.1 Fibrobacterota bacterium
CCGGGCAAGGCGGAAGCATCGCCACCTTGGAGTTCTTCCATCGCACCCTGATTACCGAAGGCTCCCGCTTCATTAACTTCAACTACAGCCTCTTCGGAGCACGCATGGTGATCCTGGTGCCCGGGATGTCCCCGGAACCCCTCGACGCTTCGGTAATCCATAAGGGGGACTTCAGCACCGGAGTGGCGGAAACCATCCATAAGGTGGAAGACCTTCTGGTCACCGTGATGGAGTATAAGCGCCTGAGCTCCCGCCTAGAACTAGGGAGCGACAGTACCCTTTCCCTGCAAGGTTACCTGACGACCCAGGTTTATCCCGTCCTGGAAGAGTTCGGGAACATGGCCCATGACCTGCAAATTCTGCAAAACGAGGTGGCAAAACAACTTGAAAGGCTGACTTCAGCCAGCATCCAAGTCGACCGATTCGGCCGCGACCTTTCCTCAGGCAGCGATACCCTGATCCTCCGGGCGAACCGGACCTTGGGCCAATTGGCTTCCCTGACTGCCCAAACCGCTCTAATCCTTCGAGGTCTGGAGGAGGTTCTGATCGCAGGCCAGGATACCACCAAAGGACCGAGCCGCTTCCTGGTGCAACGGGATTTGTACGACCGGGCCTTGAGCCTGACTCATGCCATGCAGGACCTTCTCAAGGTCGTGAAGAAGGAAGGCCTGAAGGATGTCATCCATTTCTGGCGCAACGTCCACTTCAGAACCCGGAAACAACAAACCGAATAATTTGGTAAGCCCTTATTTTTAGGGATCTTGCATCGGAGGCATCAGGATACCTATTATCCTTTTGTGCCAAGCCCAGAGAAGTCCGACCCTTTTGGATAGGAAAACCGGGTTTAGGGATCCATCCATGGGGCTAAACTGGAGAGTCCCACATGAAGTCGACCTTGTAGGATCCGGATAGCATGGCTCCGAAAAGTCCTGCAAAAGTGTATCAGGCATGGTCAATAAGATTGGACCAGGGCCCGGACAAGGGATTGCCTCACATTTTCCCATAACTCCGGGATCGCTTCACGAGGCATATCCGGCGTAAGGCGTATCGAATCCCCCTGATCCTCGAAGAATAGCACGTCCATGCCGGGACGATGCTCTTCCAGGCAAAGGTGCCATTGGCCGCGCGCTCCGGCTTTGGGGGGATCGCATAGAAGCAGATTGATGGGACCTTGGTGCCACCGGCCCAGGAACTGCGCTTCGGCGGCATGGGCGGCATCCAGAACCCAAAAACCGCTGCCCCGCAGACATTCGCGGATCCAATGCCGGCGATTGGGTTCGGCGATGGAGAGCAGGATGGTGCCCCGTTGCCGAAAGGCCGCCCGCTCCGTGGCCCCGGGAGTGCCTTCGAGGATGCTCTCCACCCTTTGGGACAGTACCATTGGACTCAAGGGCTTGGGAAGAAAATCGGCGTGACCGTCGTTGAAAATCTCGGCGAGGATGGGATCCCCCGCATGGGCGGATACATACAGCGCCTTGAGATCGGGTTTCTGCACGCGCAACCGCCGGACCAATTCCACCCCGTTGAAATAGGGAGGCATCATCACGTCGGTCACGAGCAGGTCGGGAGGACCGGAATCCAAGGCGCAAATCTCCAGGGCTTCCACGCCATGCCTGGCGGTGACGGCCTGATATCCGTTCATCCGCAGGACATCCGCCATGAGGTTGAGTACGCCTGGCTCATCATCGACTATCATGACACGGGGGATACGGTTAATCATGGCATCAACCTCCTTCCCGCTTAGCGGGAGTGGCTGCCGCATGCGCGGCTCCGCAGAAACCCTAACCCTGGCGGTTGCGGAGTTTCAGGGCCAAAATAATACCTGGACCGGCGCCAAGCCAGAAAAAAACGAGACCTTAGGCGATAACCCGCTAGGTCCCGGGGCCGAAAATTGGTTAAATTGGATACACCCGCCCCACTGGGCCATCTGTCACCGAGGAGTTACCCATGTCCCCCCGCCCTTCCCAGCTGCAAGCCTGGACGACTTCGGATCCAATCTCGCGACCGGGGTGGATACCATGGCCTACAAGCGCGAATGCGGGGCTTACTGGGAACATGGCGGTACAAGTTTGAACAGGGCCGGTCCCTTCCTGATTTCCAGGACGGACGGCCCGGCCGCCGAGTGCTATTTTTACTCCGGTCCCGATGGAATCCGGGGTGAGTATGTCTTTAAGGGGAGAGATCCATGATTTCCGAATCCAGTTCACGCCGATATTTTCAAGGCGCGGCCTTCGCCGGCATCGCCTTGTCCCTGGCCTGCATGGCCAATCCCGTTCGCGCCGAAGATCCTTTACTGGGACAGATCAAGGTCATCAAATGCGTGGGATGCGATCCCGGTTCGGTGAATCTGATCGTCCACGATCCCATCGATGTTCGGGATTTCGAGGTCCAGATCAAGGAAGCGGACTTCCAGAAGGTTATCACCCCCTTGACGGGCAAAACCATCTATGACAAGTCCGGTTGCTTCTACTGGATGGACATGCCCAAAGCAGTGAAACCCTCGGCCCCCATGGAAGGGCCCAAGGATGCGTCCATGAAGGATACGGCCAACCCCGAGGTGACCTTCAAAGCCGGGAAAAAAGGAATGAAAAAAGCTGCCGGGGCTGCCAAATCCGATTCGGCCAAAACCGCGCCGGTCGAGGGCCTGCTGGAAACTTCCGCACCCGCCTCGATGACCATGCCCGAAGGGAAACCGTCCCGTTGCATTCCCTACGTAAAGATTGAACCGAAAATACCGTCCCGTACCGGCAACAGGAAGGATGAGGAGTAGGCCGCCCATGTCCACTATCCCAGGCATTCAGGCATAGCCATGGCCGGACCCGCGGAAACCCTTTCCTTCGTGGCGCGGCGCTTGATCCAGTTCGAGCAGCGTTTCGCCCAGGCCGATGCTTCGCGAAAACGCATGGCTTCCACCCTTTTCTCGCAGATTTCCCACAGCATCCAAGCCCTGGTGGAGGACCTAGACCGGGATCAATTACCCCATGAACCCTGCCGGGAACTCATCTTCTATTCCACAAAACTCAAGGATTGCGCGGAATTGGAGCTGGGAACCATGGAAACCGACCGTTTGTCCCTCGCCCTGGGAGAAGCCAGCGACAAAGAGAAGATTTACCTGGAATTCCGCGCTTCGAATCGAAAGAAATACCTCACCGAGGAGCTGGTAAAGGCCTCCATCCTCATCCAGGCCCTGGCAAACGGCATCTTTATGGGTGGCCCTTCGCAAGATGTCGAAGTGCCGGTGCAATTCCAACCCAACGGCCACCAGGGGACCTGACCGGGCTCCCCGGAATGGACTGTGCCTCCAATTGCCCGATTCCAGCTTTGATTTCCGCCTGCGCCCATGTTAAGATTAGAGATATGAGGACAGGGAAATGAAGCATCCTTTTACCGGGGAATACATCAAGATGGCTTCCGAGGCCCAGGAAGTCCAGGTGGTCCGGCTGGCCACCATGCTATTCCAGACCGGGGACTTCGTCATTTTCGAATCCGCCTTCACACCCGCCGGCATGGTTTCCATGATCGACGAACATTCCCACGGCATCCCCCAGGACAATGCCAAGGTCTGGCTGCCGCAATTGCGCCAATTGATGGATATGTTCGGGGATTTCACAGCGTCCCTGGAAGCCTTTCGGGCCAGCCTGGCAAATCCCACCTCCGGCGCGCCTCACGGGTATTTCGAAAAATTCAAGAGCTGGGAAGAATGTACCTTGGCCGTGCTCATGTTGAAACGAGCCGGTAAAATCTGGAACGGCCAAGATTGGGTTGTTTCCGCCCGTACCTGACCGCTTCCCCGTCCAGCAACCCGTCCCGGCAGCGCCTTCCACCACCCGATTCACAATCTCGATATCAGCAGTTCGCGCTGGAAGATCAATTCCTTGGGCAGATGATCATACAGAGAGATGAACAGTTCGTCCTGGGAAATCACCTCGCGCTTCCAGGCTTCGATGTCGATGGCCTGTAGGTCCTCGAACTCCTTGCTGCCGATCCCTTGGAGGCCCGACAAATCGAAATCTTCCGTCAACGGCATCCATCCCAGGGGCGATTCAGCGGCAGCGCGCCTTCCCTTGCAGCGCTCGACGATCCAGGACAGTACGCGCATGTTCTCGCCGAATCCGGGCCACATAAATTTCCCGGCGCTGTCCCGCCGGAACCAATTAACATGGAAAACCAGGGGCGGCCGTTTGATCAGCTTGCGCATCTTGATCCAATGGGCGAAATAGTCCCCCATGTTGTAGCCGCAGAAGGGCAGCATGGCCATCGGATCGCGCCGCACCAGGCCGGTCTTTCCCTCGGCCGCCGCGGTGGTTTCCGAGCCCATGGTGGCCCCCAGGAACACGCCGTGGATCCAATTGAAGGCCTGGAACAATAGGGGCACGTTGGTCGCACGGCGCCCTCCGAAGATGATGGCGCTGATGGGAACGCCTTTGGGATCCTCCCAGGCGGGATCGATGGACGGACAGTTTCCCGCCGGAGAGGTGAACCTGGAATTAGGATGGGCCGCCGGGGTTTTGCTTTCCGGCGTCCACGGATTTCCGCGCCAATCGGTAACGGGGCTCTTGGGAACCGGACCCATGCCCTCCCACCACACGTCCCCTTCCCCGGTTATGGCCACGTTGGTGAAGATGGTGTCCTTGGCCAGGCTGTGCATGGCATTGGGATTCGATTCCCACGAGGTTCCCGGCGCTACTCCGAAGAAACTGGCTTCCGGATTGATGGCACGCAGGCGGCCATCGTCCCCGGGTTTGATCCAGGCGATATCGTCGCCGACGGTAGAAGTGGACCAGCCTTTCATGGACGGCGGGGGCACGAGCATGGCGAAGTTGGTCTTGCCGCATTGGCTGGGAAAGGCCGCCGCGACATAGGTCTTATCGCCTTGGGGCGAGGTCACTCCCAAGATCAACATATGTTCGGCCAGCCAACCTTCATCCCGGCCCATTGCCGAAGCGATGCGCAGGGCGAAGCATTTCTTTCCGAGCAGGGCGTTTCCCCCGTAGCCGCTGCCGAAGGACCAGACGGATCGTTCCTCCGGAAAATGCGCAATGTATTTCTCAGCGGGGTTGCACGGCCAGGGTACGTCCTTGGTGCCGGCCGCCAGGGGTGCGCCCACGGAATGCAGGCACTTCACGAACTCGCCGTCCTCGCCCAGCACCTTGAGGGCGCCGGATCCCATGCGCGTCATGATACGCATGCTTACGGCCACATAAGCCGAGTCCGTGATCTGAATACCGATGCGGGCGATGTCCGAGCCCAGCGGGCCCATGCTGAAAGGGATCACGTACAGGGTGCGGCCGCGCATGCAGCCCCGGAAAAGGTCGGTGAGCTTGGACTTCAGCTCGGCGGGAGCGCGCCAGTTGTTGGTTGGGCCGGCGTCTTCCCGGCGCACGGAACTGATGAAGGTCCGCTCCTCGGATCGGGCCACATCATCGGGATGCGATCGGGCGAAGAAACTTCCCGGACGCTTTTCGGGATTGAGGCGGATGAAGGTCCCGCCCTTGACCAGCGCGTCGCATAGCCCGTCGTATTCCGCTTTGGAACCGTCGCACCATTCCACCTTGTCGGGTCTGCACAGGTCCTCGACCTCTTTGACCCAGGCGTCCAACTTTGCGTTGCTGGCCATGAAACCTCCAGTTCCCTTGATGATTCCCGCTTAGCCCCTGACCGCTTAGCGGGGTCCCATGCGGACTTGTAGGGGTAAAATAATCTAATACAGGCACCCGGAGGTAGTCTCCAATGACCTTCCGGCACTGGCAGGCGCTTGGCGAAAGGTTATATTATGTGCGAAACCGATGCCGCCCAAGCGGGGGCATACAGTCAGGTAGGGGGGACCATTACATGCCGAATGCCATATCCAAGGAAAGCCTGTTGGGAGAAATCCGATCCATCCTGGAAAAGGGCGGAAACGCCGACCCGGCCATGGATCTCGTGCTTGGAAAACTGCTGGCTGCCTTCGAATGCCCCGTGGGAACCATCCACACCGTGGATACATCCACCGGCATGCTGAAGATCCGGGCCCGCAGGGGCATCCCCGATTCCATTCTGGACAAAGTCCGCATGATACCCATCGGCAAGGGCATGGCCGGCATCGCCGCCGAGCGCAAGCAGGCCGTGCAGGTATGCAACCTCCAGACGGATAGTTCGGGCGTTGCAAAACCGGGAGCCCGGGACACCAAGATGGAAGGATCCATTTCGGCGCCCATGCTTCTGAATGGAAAGCTTTACGGAACCCTCGGCGTGGCCAAGCCCGTTCCTTATGAGTTTTCCGATGAAGAAAGCGGCGCGTTGATGGACGCCGGAGCCTTGATAGCCTCTTTCGTCAAATAGCCGCCGCCGGCTATTCCGAAGTCCCAGTCGCGCAGGCGGCAGACCGGATCATCTGGAGCGCATTCCCTCAAGTAACCACGCCACGCTGAAATAGCAGACCCATACGGACAATACGGCGAGGACCACCGGAGTCCAAGTCCAATTGGTATCGCTGCCGTTTTGCGTCAAAGAGGCCCAATAGCCGTTAGCCATGGAAATGCCCATGGCCGCAGTCAGCAGGTATTTTTTCCGATTCTTGTACATCTGCACCCTTTGCATCCAACCCGTGCTGCCTCTGGCCGGCGCCAAAGGCGTTGGGAGCTCCGATTCCCGGACGCGCACATACGCGCCCATTTAAGATCAATCGTACCCCTTGGAAATGATTATGCAACTTTTTTTCGGTAAATACTTTGGTCGGGAATTGATATTCCACATCCATTCACGCACAAAACGTACAAGTGTCGGATAACCCGGAACCCGGGTCCCGGGGAGGCTCAAAAGGCGCGCTTGCCCAGGATGACATCCTTCTTTTCCAGGATGCCTTCGGCGTTGATCTTCACGGTCAGGGGTAACGGACGTGTGGCGTAATACCGGCGCGCTTCCGGACCGGCCATGCCCACCATCCACTCCATGCGGTATTTGAGGGCAGCCTGCTGGACCTGGCCCAGGTCCGAATCGGTGGTCAGGCTAAGGATGATCCAGTTTTTGTCGGCGAATCCCTTATGGAATTCCCGGATTCCGGACAGGTCCTCAAGACAGGGTTTGCACAGGGTCGACCAAAAATGCACCATCACCTTCTTGCCCTTGAAGCTTGAGAGGCGGAGGGTGTCCCCGTCCAGATTGACGAAGCGGATATCCGGGGCCTTACGGCCTTCCACAGCCTTGAACCCTGCGGCTGCGGGGTCTAAGGTGGAGAGTCGGCGGACGTCCAACCAAGCCCCCCGCACATCCACGGAGGCGATTTCGTAGGTGGTGGAGTCCAGGGAGAAACGCAGGGGCTCATCCCCGCCGGACCCGGCTATCCCGTCCGCATCCAGGGACTTCTCCAACCCTCCGTCCCCGTCCCAATCGACCACCAGGCGGTCTCCCCCGTCGAGCCGGATTTTGCCGTCCCCGTCGGCGTCGCACAGGGCGATGCGCCTGTCCTTTCCACCCTGGGACAGGCTTCCCACGGACATGTCCAGAAGGCGCGCCCGGAAGGGGGGCTCTTCGCAATTCCCCCAGGTCAAGGTGGTCTTCATACCCTCGCATTTGGTCTGCCAGGCTTTGGCTTTCGCCTTGGCGGTAGTCCGGCAGATAGAAACCGGGGAGGAGCCACCGCCCGCACGCTCCAAGGTTATGCAGGAATCCCCCTTGGCCAGAAACCGGCCCGGTCCGTCGTTCCCCAGGTCCTCGTCGTTGTTGAAGTCGATATAGACGGAATCGCCAGCGGGAAGGTTGTACAAGGCCAGGGTCAGAATGGGATCGCCTCCTTGGGCCCGCAGGCCTTTGAGCGTCAGGAACCGCAAGGACTCCAAGGGTTTGTTCCGGGGCAGGGTGACTTTCTCGTCGGCCATGACCCGGGGAATGGCCACGGCCTCACAGGGGCCTCCGCCCTCCGGACAGTCCAGGAAATCCGCCTTGGCCGGATCGCGGGCATCATAGGTCCGCTGGTCCAGCATCACCCGGATAGTGGGACTGGAACTGCCAGAACCGAAGGCATGGGCGGCACCGGTGACAAGCAGCGGAGTTGCGGAAAGGACAAGGAATCTTAAAAAGCGTGCAGGGTGGTTAACCATATTTTTGGATCGCGATTGCTTGAGGTTCATGCCAACTAATCGTACGGTGGTGGAGGATTCTTCGTCAAGGAAACCCATCGGCAACCAGGGCAAAAACGGCCCGCCGCCTTTAAAGGAAAGAACTCCACAACCCGTTGAAATAAAAGGAGGTTAGGCTTAAAGGATGACATTTCAGATCTTCACAGAATTGGGCGCGATTCCGGTCCTTTTATATTCCGCAGCGATGCGGACCACCTCTTTGGCGACGGCTTCGGCAGCCTGGTCCGTTGATGCACCCAGATGGGGCGTACACGCGCACAAAGCGGCCAAGTCCGCGTCCTCGAACGGGGCCTCGGAAACCTTGGGCTCCCCGGCGAAAACATCCAGGCCAGCCCGGAGTCCTTTGGAACGGATCGCGTCCAACAAAGCGGCCCGATCCACTACTTCCCCCCGGGATGTGTTCACGAACAAGGCCCCCGGTTTAAGAGCCGCGAAGAATGCCGCGCCGATCAGGTTGCGAGCCTCGGGAGTATAGGCCACGTGGATACTCACCGCGTCCGACACCCGGGCCAAAGCCACCAGGTCCGCCGCGAATCCCACTCCCGCTGCGGCCGCCATTTCCGGCGTCAGGCTGCGCGACCAGGCCACCACCTTCATGTCCATGCCTTTGGCGTTCCGGGCCATGGACCGGGCAACCGCTCCAAATCCCACAAGTCCCAGGGTCCTTCCCTTGAGGCCCATTCCCTGGCCAAGGGCTCCCTTGGTCCATTTGCCTTGGCGCAATGCTTGGGTTCCTTCGGCGATTTTGCGGTCGGCCGCCAACATTAGGCCCAAAGCCATTTCAGCCACCGCATCCGCGTTCTTCCCCGGGGTATTACTCACCTGGATGCCGCGAGCTTCTGCGGCCTTGACGTCGATGGTATCCGTTCCCGCTCCCGCGCGGATAATCAACCTAAGGGCCGGCATGCCCGGCAGAATGTCCTTGGGAACCAAGGTGGATCGGACGATCAGGATTTCCGCCCCCGCAGCTTCCGGAGGCAGGTTTCCCGCCGCGAGGCCTTTGCATTGAACGACCTTGAAACCCGAAGCCTCCAGCCCATTGATGGCAAGTGCATCAAGCTTGTCCGCAGAGAGAATATTCATTGTCCGATCAACTTTTGCATAATCCGGACTCCCCCTTGCCGCACTTCAAGAAGATAAAGGTTTGCGGGCAGGCCGGCCAAATCGAAATCCAGGTTGAAAGGCCCTGTCTGCAACCATTTCGAGGCAGTCCGCGCGTTCCTGCCGTCCAGATTCAGGAGGCGGTATTCCAACCATTGGGCGCTTCCCAGGGATCCATCCAGACGGAATCGGCCCGCGCCTAAGCTGCGCAGGGTGGCCACTCCGGTTCCGGTCGCGGAAGCGATGGGCACGCAGGAGATTTCCGCCGCCACCGGCGCCCGGACACTGCCGCATTCCCGTTCCTGGATTTCCCAATCGTAAAAGAAGTAAAAGTACCCGGATTGGGTGGTGCTGTCCGAAGGCGTGGCATCGGAATGGGTGATGGTGAAAAGGGAGTCCTTACTTTGGTAGGGGAATACGGCACCGGCGCTGTTGCGGAACAAGTTGAGGGAGTCGGGTTTGCCCGAATACTTGATGGCATAATCATGGCCGGGCTCCAGATCGATGTTCAGGGCCACCCGGCTTTCACCCGCGGGAACCTGCACGGTTCTGGCGGCCACCCTCACGTCACCCTGATCCAGGATTTCGAGGGTGCGGGGCCCCGCGCCGGCAGCGTAGACCTTGACCGACTTCAGGGTGCCCCGCCGGTTCACGTCGAAGTAGAGTCGCCGGTCCGAATTGGCCAGGAAATATTGACCCGCGCCGATGGTGTTGGCGGCCGGCCCGACCTTGACAATGGGGAAATCCGGGTCTCCGTTTTCCACGTAATAGATCTTGGACGCGCTCAGCAGCGGAGTCTGGAAGGCCGCCCCCTCCCCCAGCTTGTCACCGCCTGCGGCCTGCTCATACCACTTGAGGACCCCGGACCCGGTCGCATTGAGGATCAACCTGGCGGGAGTGCAACTGTTGGCGCCCATGACGGCCGGAACCGCGTACGGCTTGACCTTGATATCGGCATTGACGACCGTATCGGACCCCACCGCGTTGGTCGCCGTCAACCGGGCCATGTAGGTTCCCGCCTGGCCGTATTTGTGGGAGGGATTCCGGACCGTCGAGGCCTGACCGTCCCCAAATTTCCACAGCCAGGACGTCGGCTCGCCTTTGGAAACGTCTGTGAACTGCTGGATGTCCGAGCACGGAGAAGGCCCTTTGACTAGGAAGTCCGCCGTGGGACCTTGGTTGCAGGAAGAGAGGCAGGTGCGGGAGCGCTTATGCTTGAGGATGGCCGCGATGGTGGTATCGTCCCAGGAAACATTGTCCCCTAGGATCAAGGGGTTGAGGAGGGCCTTGGAGTTGTTGACGTGGTTAGCCCCGAAGTTGTGGCCGAGTTCATGGGCCTGATTGATCATCAGGAAGGAGGCCGTGCGCGTAAAGTCTCTCACCACGTTGCCGCCGGAAGTCCTGTTGCAGACTGTACTTACATTGGCGAGCCCGGTGGTGCCGGTTGTCACCAGAGGATCATAATACCAGAGGTTCGCCACATCGTAGGGATTCTTGAACCCCTGGGCACTGCGGGCCCAAGGGGTGAGATTGGTCAGGAAGGTATTGATGTTCATCGCGCCCCAGGTCAGCTTGGCTTCGGTTTCGATGACGATCTCGGAGATCTTGATAAGGATGTTGATACGAGGATCGTCGTAAAGGCCGCTCACCATCGCGAAGATATCGTTGATGCGTTTTTCCGCAGCGGCGGCACTCCCATAGCCCTTGACCATGGAATATTCGACGGCCACGGCGATTTCAACCAGGCCGCAAGGCTCGGGGCCGAAGGTCGAAAGGGATTCGGCGGACTTCGTCAGGCCGGGAAGGCTTTCGGTGAATGGAGCCCGGATTGAAGTCGACAAGGGGTCCGCTCCGGGTGGAAGGAGCTCGGTGAGGTCCCCCGTGGGACGCCAGCCGCAGCCGGCTCCGGAAGGCATGACCATGTCCGATTGCCGGTACACCATATGCGATCCGGCGGGAAGCCCGCGATTGAACATTTCCAGGGGTTCGATGAAAGTCCGGTCTCCGTCGCCGGCGTCGATAAACCCGGTGACCTTGCCGTCCGCAAGGGAAAGCCGGACTCGGCTGGACGGGTTGCCGCGGATACGGCCGCGAAAGGATTGTTCCGGGGAAGGAGTCGCATCCTTGATTCCCTGGGAGCCGAGCAGCCGCACGCGATAGCCTGGGGCGCGGACGCTGATACGTTCCAGTTCCAGATCCCAGCGCAGCCCCGCGCCCAGATCCAGAGCCAGGGGACCTTGGTGCAGGCGCTCAGCTATTCCCGTCAGCCGCCTGGAATCGATATCCACGCGTTGATAGCGCTTGATGCCCGGAATGGTCACCGGTCCGGGAATGGGTAGGGATGAAGAAAAGGGGACGACCTGGTTGATTGCAGGCGGACCGGAAAACCCGGGGTCAGGAGTGGGAATAATCGGCGACGCACCGAGTAGACCGGCGCAAAAAACCGCGGTCAGCAGACTGGACGCCGCTAGGCCGATGGCCATTGGCGTCCCACCCATCCGATTCATCTTCCCCCCACTCCACGGGCCCAACCCCCCGTGCCCAAAAAAAAGTATCGGACAAGGCTTAACTTACACCGGATTTTACGCCATGGGCGGCGTTTATGGATCTGGATTCAGTTTTTTTGGGGCCTACGCTTTTTTGGGGCGTACCCCTATCAGGGATAGGAACAAATTTCCCATAGCGGACGTGGGCGGCGACCCGGACGGAACCGGGCTTCGGCCCGGGCGGAACCGGGCTTCGCCTATCAAAAAGCGAAATCAGTTTCCGGCGCTGAAGTACCAGTAGTTGACCGCTGCCTGGATCACGCCGATGACCACGCCCAGGACAAGGCCTATGATGGTGATTTCGTTGAGCTCGCGCTTACCGATGTCCTCGATGATTTTATTCAGACGGTGCACGTCGAAGGCGAGGATATTGCGCTTGACGGTGTCCCGCAAGTCGATCTTGGACTCAAGGCTTTTCACCAGCAACTCGGTATACTTTTCCGCTTCGGTGGAAAAGATGTCCGCTACCTTATCGCGAATGCGGCTCAGTTTGTCCGCGGAAACGAACATGCTAATGACCGGCATGGAGGCCAGGATCTCCCCCACCTTTTCCTCCCATTTGTCCAGGATGAGTTGGCGCATAGCTGCGGCTGGATCCACTTTTTTGAGGAATACCATGATGTCCTCTTCTTTGAGGAACTCCTTGGAAATGGCCTCGGAAATCCGATCGGCCAAATCCGCCTTGCGGCGGGGCAGCAGCCCCTGGAGCTTGAAGCCCAGGATATTGATGGGGAGGACGGGCTTGAGGAGGAGGGTGACCGCGAGCCAATTGGTAAACCAGCCATGGAGCCCAGCCAGAATGATGGGAAGAAGCAAGAGGGTGAAGATTTGGGTAAAAGGCATGGTTTAAAGGTACTAAAGCCATCCTTGAGGGCCGGGCTGGGTTCCCGGAGGCGCAAGGATCGCATAGACGCAGGAAGGGTTTTAGATTAAATTTTCCCCCGTATTGGTCAGTAGCTCAGTGGTAGAGCCCTCGGCTGTTAACCGAGTTGTCGTAGGTTCGACCCCTACCTGACCAGCCAACTTTTCTCCGCCGGATTCTCCGGCCCCCCACCAATACCAGAACTCCTTCAGACAAGTCAACCTTTAGGGGTTGATCCTTGCCGTGCCTAAGCAGCGCTCCTGGTGAAGTCGCCTGCCGGTTATCCGCGGGCCTAGAAGCGAGTTCGGTATTGCACGAGACGCGCTATCCGCAATGAAGATGGCCACTCCAACGCCGTTAATAACCACGACGAGCAGGGACTTGAGGATGTTCATTTCCTGGATGTCCTCCATGGTTATTTACGGGCGACTTACACGAGAATACCGAGTTTTACGAGTCTTTTTGAGTCCTTTCACCCGCCCTGAAGGCGATTGGCGAAACTTCGCTTTGTATTTGGCCCGGTTATTAGTATCCTTTTTACAAGCCGGCACGTTTCCCCCTCTTTTCGTCGGCCTTCCGGATCAGGAAACTTTCAGAGTTTTCCTCTTTCCACCAAACGCGGCACCGGTCCAAGGGGGACTACTCGTGGACCCGGATAGCGCCAGCGTAACCGTTCTAAGAACCTAGGAGTTCTATTTTGCTTTTCAGAGATCTGAATCTCATTCCGTCCATTTTGTCCGCAGTCGAAGCCGAAGGCTATACCAAGCCCACCCCCGTGCAGACCGCATGCATTCCTTCCATCCTGGAAGGCCGCGATGTACTCGGCTGCGCCCAGACCGGTACCGGCAAGACGGCGGCGTTCGCGCTACCAATGCTGCAGAACCTGTCCGCCAATCGCCCGGCCAATGGCCGCCCCATCCGGGCCCTCATCCTCACCCCCACCCGCGAACTCGCCCTGCAAATCGCTGAGAGTTTCGCCGTATATGGAAAGAACCTAGACCTGCGCATGGCCGTGATCTTCGGCGGAGTCGGCGACGGCCCCCAGAAGGCCAAGCTGCGCGCAGGCGTAGATATTCTGGTTGCCACACCTGGCCGTCTGATGGATCTGCTGGGACAGCGTTCGCTGACCCTGGGCCAGATCGAAATCTTCACCCTGGACGAAGCCGACCGCATGCTCGACATGGGCTTTATCAATGACGTGCGCAAGGTTTGCCAGTTGTTGCCCGCCAAGCGCCAGACCCTGCTGTTCTCGGCCACCATGCCGAGCGAAATCAGCAAACTGGCCCAAGGCCTGCTGCGCAATCCGGTCAAAGTGGAGGTGACCCCGGTCGCCACCACCGCCGAGAAGATCGAACAGAGCGTCTACATGGTCACCAAGGACAACAAGACCGCCCTGCTCCGCCACATCCTCGCCGATGAAGCGGTCAGCCGCGTGCTCGTGTTCACCCGCACCAAGCATGGCGCGGATCGGCTCAAGAAGAACCTGGAGCAGTTCGGCATCCCATCCGAAGCCATCCACGGCAACAAGTCCCAAAACGCGCGCGTGCGCTCCCTGAGCAATTTCAAGGAAGGCTCCACCCGAGTACTGGTCGCCACCGACCTTGCCGCCCGCGGCCTTGACGTGGACGAAATCACCCATATCGTGAATTATGATCTGCCCCACGAACCCGAGACCTACGTGCACCGCATCGGCCGCACGGCCCGCGCAGGGCATTCCGGCATCTCCTTCTCGTTCTGCGGACCGGACGATCGGGGCAATTTGGTCGGTATCGAGCGGCTCATCCGCCAGCGCATCCGCGTAGTACCCATCCCCCACGAATCCGAACTCAAAACCCCGGTTCCCCAGGAAATCGTGGGGCGGTCCGCAGCTTCCGACGATATCGGGCGTTCCGTGGAGCGTTCGGACGGCAGGAATCCCCGCGGCCAGCGCAACGGCGGCCGCAGTGAAGGCCAGGGGCGTCAGCGCAGCGACGGTCGCCGTGACAGCGGCCATCGCCGCCCTTCGGCTGGCCACAATCCGGCCGGACGCGCCTTCCAGGGCGATACCCAGGGCAGCCAGCCCGCGCGGGTCTCCCATGAGGCCGCCGGCTCGCAACCCACCCATGCTCCCCGCCGCGAAGATTCGCGCCCCTCGCATATGCGCGGGAACGGGAACACTCAACCCCAGCAAGGCCAGGGGCAAGGTCAGGAAGGCAACAGCCGAGGTCCTTCCAAGCGTCGCAGCTCTCAGGGCCAGGGCAAGGAATACGTCCGCGAATACTTTAGCAACGGCCGCTGAGGACAGGGGGCGCTGAAGCGGCCTGTGTTTAAAGCATCCAAGTCCTGCGTTTAAAGCGTCCAAGTGGGTGCGCCCTGCCGGGCGTACCAAAAGCAAAGCCCCGGGGTCCAAGACCTCGGGGCTTTTTCGTTTCTACCGCCCGATTTCGGCCGCGATCTTGATCGAAATCGGCAATCTAGATTGAATCCGCAAAGCGGCAGGTTGAACGGCCCCCAAGCGGACCAATTCCATGATCAAGGTTTGCAATTCCGATCGTCGTTGATCCGCCATCAGGCAGATTTGGATCCAATTCCTATCCGCAAGGTAATCGGAGTTGTAATTGAGCAGGATGCCCATTTCCTCCAGCCGCTTCCCCGTTTCAAGTGAGGTTACGCCGGACGGTAAGGGCAGGGTGAAAATGGCCGGGGAACTTTCCTCCGCATCGAGGAGGATGGAAATTCCGGCCGCTTCCAGGCGGCTTCGCAGCCAAAGGGAATCTTCCGCGAGGCGCCGGGCGGATTCGCCTTCGCATTTCTCGGAAAGGGAAGCCTCCAAAGCGGAAAGCAGATTCGAGGATCCGCTGAAGGGTATGCCCCCGCTGGCCGCGTATTTTCCGAGGTCGAGATAGCTGGGAAGCCCTGCCGGCGCGGGGGATGGCGCGTTTCGATAGAACACCATGGCCATGCCGGTAAAGGCGCCCAAACCCTTGCCGCTTACGGCGGAGGCGAGATCGATTCCCGACAGATCCACCGGCACCACAGCCAGGGAACTGATGCAATCGAGGCAAAGGGATGCTCCTCGGCTCTCGCATAGTTCACTCAGCTCCCTGATCGGATTAAGCCTGCCCGTGGACGTCTCGCAATGGACGGCCCATACCCATTTGATATCCGGGTTCGCATCCAAGGTCCCGGCGATCCTGTCTAGGTTAAACCGCCTCTCCCATTCTTCATGATGCGCCAAATGACGGAGACGGAACCCCGCAGCATGCCGGATCAGTCTGTCGCCAAATTCCCCATTGCTCAATATCAGGCCGCGGCCCTCGCGCAGAGACAATTGTCCGGCGATCACATCATTGGCAAGAGTACCCGTGCCCATCAGGATTTCCACGCCGCCTGCGCGGGTGGCCTGCAACAGCATGGTCTTCGTTTTGCAGAGCAGCTCCGCGTACTTCTGGGACCGGTGGGACCGCACCTCCGCCGCCAAAGCTTTCTTGACGAGAGAGGAATGGGCCACTGGCCCGGGAAGTAGGTTGAGCGTCATGATCGGCGCGACGTCGCTTTCGGGAGATTTGGGAAGGACCGCGAGCCCGCGATTTAGAGTGGCCCGGTCAATCCGCATAGGTTGATACCAAGCGCCCGGACTGCCGACTTTCGGACCGAACGGTCTGAACCCGAACTTCTCGTACAGGGGAATGTTTTCCAGGCGGCCGGAAATCACTCCCACGTCGTAATCCATTTCCAGACATCGGGCGAGCAACTTCTTCATCAACAGGCCGAAAACCGCACTATGCCGCCGTTCTGGCCGTACCGCCAGCAAGCGGATCTCCATGACTCGGGCGTTCTTCGGGAGGTGCGAATCCAGATCCGGTAGCTTGGAGTCAAGGGAGAACGGCCTGCGATCGCGAAGGGCTACCATTCCCATCAATTCCCCGTCGTCCAGGCAGATGAGATACAGATTCTCGGCGTGGAACTTGTCCACCAGCCTTTCGTCCTGATTGCGGGAGTGCTGGGGGATCTCCTCGACGAAGGTCTGATAATTCAGGCGGAATATCTGCTCGAATTCACCAGGCAGATCGGCGATTTTTACGTAAAGGGCCATGGGTTTACTCCTGGGAATCCGGTTGCTGCAAAATGCCGTTACGCTTGGAAGGCGTGAGGAGGACCATTGCCTCCGCCGGAACGGGTTTCGTCGGTGCGCCGGGCTGATGGGAATCCTTGGCGACCAGGTTTTTCCTATGGGCGAAAAGGACGAACGCAGAGGAAAGGCAGAGCGCCGAAACCTGTGAAACACTCCACGCGGGAAAGGGCAGAAATGGCAGGATGACCATGGGCGCGATGCCGGAGAGAACGTGCCCTTTGGAGTGGAATCGAGGTGCGAAATAGAGGACGAGGCCGATTAAGGCGAAGCGGATATCCAACGCCAGCATGGTGCCCAGGGCGGTGGAAAGACCTTTGCCGCCCCGGAACCCCAACTGCGCGGGTAGGATGTGACCGGCCACCACCAGGGGCGCGAGCCAGGGAATAAGGCGAGGATCGGCATCGAGCGCGCGTGCGGTCCAGATGACCAAGGCCCCTTTGAGCGCATCCCCGGAAAAGGTCCCAAGAAAACCCGATCGGCCCAGGATTCTGCCGACATTGCGGGCACCGGTCGAACCGCTATGGACCTCGCGGATGTCCCGGCTCCGGAAGACCCTGACCAGGTAATAGCCCGTATTCATGCAGCCGACCGCATAAGCCGATAGGGCGAAGGTGATCGAGGAAAGCAGGCCGTCATTCATATCAAGTCTGACGCACCGCCATTGGTAAACCGTAACGCGTCGATCCCGACAACCGGAACGCCATGCCCATCAGGACTCAAAAAAATAAATCGTTCCCCCGATGGGCCGGGTCGGAACCTTGCCTCGGAAACCGGCGATTGCCAGTTCCTTTTGCAGCCATTGCATGAAAAAACCATGGGTTACGACGAGGACATTGCGGTCCTGTTGTTCCAATTTCAGCTTGGCCACGAATTCAGCGATCCGCGCTTTCGTCTGCGTTCTCGTTTCCAACTGGGACCCATGGTTCAGCCACCACCCAAGCCGGCTGGAGGCCTGCCAAAGGATCAAGGGAAGGACCAGTTTTCGGGGAAGGAAGGATGTAAAGGGGACTTCCCGGAGCAGGGGCGTAACCTCGACGGAACCTCTGAAAATGGTTTTGGCCGTGAAAACCGCTCTGGGCAAATCGCTGGAATAGCAATGGTGCCATTCCGGACCCGCCCCCGGTACGTCCATGGCCTTGACATCCGTGGAGTCATACCAATTGGCCCATTCGTCGAATCCGAGGCCGTTCAACATCTGCACCCGGTTATGGGGAATCCGGAAATGCCTGACGACGCCGATTTTCATCCCCAAATAATAGCTCACAGGGGAAGTAAGCGTGAACGAGCAACATCCGGCAAGCCGGTTTACGGTTATCGAACTGGAAAAAACTATCGGACCGCTGCTGCAGAACCGGTATCGAAAGCTGGGGTTAAAGCTTCTTGAGGCAGCCATTCCGCGAACGCGCGCGTACGGACCCATTCTTCCGGGGATGGATGGGCGAACGCCTCGAGCTGGAACTCCTCCGGCGAGAATTTGGCCCCGGCCTCAGCCCGCACAATCCATTCCCTTCCGTTCGGCCCCTCCGATTCCTCGGCGACCAGGCTTTTGAGTATTCGCTTTTTCAAGGAATCCTTGCTCAATTCGAAAATGCGGCGGCCGTTTGACTTCTTCAACGTGAAGCGCAGTCCTTTGCCCTTGCAGTAGCCGTCGATATTCAATTGGAAAGGGGAACGGAATTCATAGTTCCATTCCCGCGCTTCCTCGGGAGGCTTCACCGCAGCGGGAATTTCCCCCAGCAAGGTTCCCCAATCGGAAAGTGCGCCATTCACGTCCGCCAGGAAATCCGGATCCACGAGCCGTTCCCGCAGCAGGCCCATGCCTTGGGGCAGGAATTCCAGCACCAGTCCGTCTTCGCCAGCCACCCATGAGACTTCCTTGGCTCCCGGGGACCATGATTCGCGGTAGCGCCAGAAATGCGGCGCTAAGGCTTTGTCCGCGCGCATCAGGCAGCTCGCCAACACCAGGCCAGGATATTTCCGCGGAAGGCCGAGAACTTTGTCTGTCCAGCGGACTCCCAAGGCGATGGTTTCCGCGGACTGGCGGATCAGTTTGCGGCGGCTGTCGAATCCTTCCGCATCCGCCTCATGCTTGCGCCGGATGTCGGTGAGAAAGTCCATCTCTTCCGGCGTTTCGCAGGCCGTGCACGCCAGGCATGCGGCCTCCTCTTCCACCGTGCCCAAGCAGTAGCCCGGATCGACGAAACGGCGGGCGCGCTTGTATTGCACATGCAGGAATTCCCGCCGCACTCCGGTTTCCCATCGGGCCCAAGGCTTCCTGCGGCTTGCTTCCAGGTCGAACCCGCCAAGAGCCTGACCGTCGTCGATGCCCGCCTCCCCCAGCTTTCCGCGCAGTGCATCCATGAATTCCATGGACATCTCGCGGAAGTACAGGAAACCGGTTTCGTCAGTGGCGCGTTTGAGGGCCGACCAGAAGTCAGGGCGGTCCGCGCGCACCAGCACCTGGGATACATAATTCTCTGCCTCATCAGCGGCGCTGCGATACTCGAAGCCCGCCATGCGGGCGATATGGCCGAGCCGCCGGGTCACCTTGGAATAGGTTTCGGGCGTAAAGGCGGGCGCGAACTCCAAGGGGGTCCAGGGAAAGCGCACCAGGGGCGTGGCGCTGAAAATCACGCGGGGACGATGGTTGGACGAACGCATGATTCCCGGAAGACGCTTTACGAAGTCCTCGAATTCCTTGAAGTCCTCTTCCTCCTCCACGCCGGTGGCGATCATGAACACCTTCAACTCGCGCAGGGGCCGTTTGAGCACGGCTCCCAGGGCTTTCCACAGGTCGGGCTCGTCCAGCCCCTTCTGGAGGTAACGACGGATGCGCGCGGAAATCCCTTCCATGCCGAATGTCAGGCTTCCCTTTCCCACGGCCCGCAGGTAGTCCAGGATGGCGGGATCGCGGGCGATCATGTCGAAGCGCTGGCTCTTGAGGCCGATGGCGCTGAAATTCTTCGCGAGCGCCTCCAGCAATGGATAAAGATCCTGATAGAAGTTGAAATTAAAGCTGAACAGGTCGATACCTTCCAGGCCCATGTCCCGCTTAAGCTTCAGGGCATTCGCCACCACTGCATCCACGGGGTTCTCGCGATAGGGTTTGGTATCGAAGCTTTCGGCGCAAAAGGAACAGAAGGCGGGACAGCCGCGGCTGATGGCCACGGGCTCCTGGCCCAACCCTTCCAGTTTGTATATGACGGGTCGGGCCGCCGCTACCTTGCGGAGGTCCAGGGTTTCCTTGTTGTTCTTGCGGGCGCGTTTATCCTGGCCGGGCCGCGCGAAACCGGGAACCTCCAGTAGTTTGTCGAGCAAAGCTTCCTTGGAAACTCCGGCCCGCTTGGCGTCCGCGCAGACAAGCATGATGCGCTGGATGTCGTCGATCTGTTCGCCCGTGAAGATTCCGTCCACTGGGGAATCGTCATGATCGAGCAGGGAAGTGTGCAGAGAATTGGCCCCGCCGATCAGGATCAGGGGAAGGTCGCGCCGGTGCAACCGTTCCTTTGCGGGTACGGCCAGGCCGCTACGCTCCATCAGAGCGGGAAGGTTCACGAGTTCCTGCACGATGGCGTTGCTCAGGGCGATGACGTCGAAATCCATCGGACCGCGTTTGCTCTGGGTCCCCAACAACCAGGGAATCCCGTCCTTGGCCATGATCTCGCCATCCTTCGGGGGAGGCAGGTAGGCCAGGTCGGGGTAGACTTCGGGTAGATCGGCCAAGGCCTGGTACAAAAGCGGATGGGTGAAGGATTCGGACGTGTCCAGATAGGTTGACATGCGGGCTATCATGACGCGCAGGGGGCGTTCGTCCCAGCGCGAAGGCGGAATCATGTTCCACTCACCTCCCCGCAGCCAGAGGCCATGACCGCTCAAATAAGGTCTACGGCGTTCATACCAGGGGCCGAAGCCCGTTTCATGTTCCATTTGCGTCCGATTCCGGGGATTTAGGCATGTTCAGGCCGATTTGCGGCTCTGGTAAATATAGCAAAGTGCCGACGGCGTTCCGCCGTGTCCCTTTCAGGCGCCATCCTCCGGCATTGCATCTCCATTACTTTTCCTTCCGTTCTTCCAAAACGCTAATATGGACCGAATGTGAAATTACCTTCATGGGGATACCCCAGATCCCGGACGTTCCCTTGCTCGCAAACATCGCGTACCCCTCCGAATCCCTGATAGCCCGATTGGCGCCGCTCAAACCGGTGCCAGGACTGCCAAACCTCTTCGCGCATCAGGCCAGAGACGTATTCGAACTGTGGCAGGCGTGGGAAGAGGAGACCGGCAGAAAGCAGGACATTCCCTTCTGGGCCACGGTATGGCCCGCGGCCCTGATGACCGCGAAGTTCATCGGCCAAGCGCCGGCCAATGTGGCGGGCAAGACCGTGGTCGACTTGGGTTGCGGCAGCGGGATCGTCGGAATCGCAGCCATGAAAGCCGGAGCCCTCAGCGTCATCGCCAACGATATCGATCCGGTGGCGTTGTCCTTGGCCGGGAAAAATGCCGAAGCGAACGGAGTGACTGTTACGGTGGATGAGCGGAACCTGCTCGGCTACCCTCCCTTGGCGGATTGGGATGTGATCCTGGTGGCGGACCTTTTCTACGAGAAATCCGTGGCGGATTCCATGGTGCGCTGGCTTGGAGTAGCGAGAGGGAACGGATCCGTTGTATACATCGCGGACGCCTCCAGACCCTTTTCACCGCGCTCCGGCGTCAAGATCCTGATTGAAGAGAAGTATCCGACGGATATGGATCTGGAAGGCTCCACCGAGCGGACTGTACGACTGTTGGCCTTTCAACCCTGAAGGAGTCGCCATGCCCCAATCTCGATTGGCAGCGCCGCGAAACATGAGTACTGGATGGCCAAATCATCAATGAAGCCCAGGTCAATGGCCCTGACCCGGCATCAATCCTCCGCGCAGCTTGCGAATAGACCGCCCCAATCCATCCTGGTATTGCAGGAAACCATTTAACGCGTGTGGGCGCGCCGTCGGAACCAGGCCGGCGGACGCGACTCAGAAAACGCGCTTATAAAGCAGGAAGCTCCGAGCTGGAACCTCGAGGGGTTGCCCCGGCTTCGCCGTCCGGGGAGCGCTAGAACCGGGACCGCCCCAACGCTTGTCAGACGAATCCATGGTCAGCTCCCATTCCCCTTCGTCCACCTGGACCCGCATTTCCACCGGACCGGGATTGAAGTTCAGCATGCAGAAGATTTCCCCCGTTTCCACATCCCCGGTGCCGGAACTGCGGCGCACTAGGAAGAACGCGGGACCATGGCCGGACATTTCCATGCCCGCCCGATCCAGCCTGCGAAGGGCCGGCAGGGCTTTCCGAATCGCGATGATTTCACGGTAGAATTCCAGGATAAGCTTATGGCGTCCGGATTCGACCCGGCCCCAGTCCAGTTTCGATCTCCGGAACGTCTCCGGGGAAACCGGGTCCGGCACGTCCTCTCCGGTGGAAAGAAAGCCGAACTCTTCCTTGCGGCCCTGGCGTACCGACTGGATCAAATCATTGTCCCCGTAGTCGGCGAAGAATTGGAACGGATTGATTTCAGCGTACTCCTCCCCCATGAAGAGAAGCGGAATATAAGGCGAAACGAACATGGCCCCGGCAGCGAGCTTGTAGGATTCGAAGTCCGTGACTTCGTTGAACCGCTCTCCCATCGGGCGGTTGCCCACTTGATCATGGTTCTGGATGAATACGATGAACTGACCAGGCGGACGCAGAGCGGATGAAGCTCCGAAGCGGCGTCCCCGGGACGGACAATATTCCCCGGCATAGACGAAGCCTTCGCGGAAGACCTGCACGAACTGGTCCGGGGATCCGAAATCTTGACGGTACCCGGAACGTTCCCCACGGAGCAAAGCGTCCACGCAGTGCTGGAAATCGTCCAGCCACTGCGCTTGCATCCCATACCCCCCGCCGTCCCTCCCGGTAATGATGCCCGGATCATTCAAGTCGCTTTCTGCGATCAAATGCCTTTGCCGGCCGTGACGTGCCGAAAACTCCGTCACCCTGATTTCAAGTTCGGCCAGGAAATGGATTGCGGACATATCGTAAATTTGGTGGATGGCGTCCAGCCGCAATCCGTCGATATGATAGTCCCGGAACCAATGCAATGCGTTCTCGATGAAGAAATCACGCACCTGATCGCTGCCCGCCCCGTCGAAATTGACCGCGCTTCCCCAAGGGGTCGTGTAACGGGAGGTGAAATAGGGTCCATATTCGCTGAAGTAGTTTCCCTCCGGACCCAAGTGGTTGTAGACTACGTCCAGAATTACCGCCATGCCGTGGCCATGGCAGGCGTCCACCAAGCGTTTCAGGCCATCCGGCCCGCCGTAGGTATTCTGCACCGCATTGGGATACACGCCGTCATATCCCCAATTCCGCGTGCCCGGGAACTGGTTCACGGGCATGATTTCCAAGGCGTTCACTCCCAGGGACTTGAGGTGGGCAAGCTTGGACGCGACGGCTTCCAGGGTGCCTTCCGGGGTGAAGGTACCAGCATGTAATTCGTAAATGATGAACTCGTCCAAGGCGATGCCCTGCCATGCCTGATCGGTCCATCGGAAGGAGGCGTGATCCCAGACCTGGGACGGGCCATGTACGCCTTCCGGCTGGTGGAAAGAGGCGGGGTCCGGGAGCGGAATCCTATCGTCCAACTTGAACAGGTAAAGATCGCAGGGCTTAATGTCGCCGGTTTTCAGTTCCCAGTAACCCTGCCTCTTTTTCTCCATGGGTCGTGAGAAACCCCGGGCCGGAAATTCAACGGAAACCTTTTCCGCCTTGGGCGCGAAAACCCGGAACAGGCAGGAACCGTGGCCCAGATAAAGCGCTCCAACCTTCATTGATGGAATCCCTTCCCCCCCACCGTCCCATCAGGTGCGCGCGGGTCATTGGGAAAAAAGCTTTTTAGAGCCTGGATTCCAATTCCCGTTTCAATTGGGCCAAAGGCATGGCCCCGCTCACGCGGTAGACCTCCTGTCCGCCCTTGAAAAGGATCATGGTGGGTATTCCTGAAATGTTGAACCGGCTGGCCAGGTGAGGTTTCTTATCCGTATCCACCTTGATCACTTTGAGCCGCTCTTTCCAATCCTTGGCCAAATCCTTGAGCACCGATTCCATCATCTTGCAGGGACCACACCAATCCGCCCAGAAATCCGACAGGACCGGCAATTCCTGGGAGGAAATGAAAGTGTCAAAATCATGGGTCTGGGTATCCTGTTCCGTGCTCATGTTACCATCCGGGGAGGGGTTACCCTTATAACATACATCACGACCCTAGGGCGGTAACGCATTTCCGTCGCCATATTGTCCGGTTACCCCGGGGAAACGGTGTTGACTCCCATTCTTGCAAGACACCGTTCGGCCAGGCGATCAAGGAGAAAAGCCGCCTCCCAGGTTTTCGATCCAAGATCGGAATGAGCGGCGACCCATTCCCTGGCCCGGGCCATGGGAATCATTTCCACGCCCCTTCCGGCAGCTTCGCCTGCCACCTCACCCAAGGCATCCCCTACGGAAACGGATAAGGACATCATCCGTATGAAGGGATCGGGAAAATCCGAACAATGGCCGGCCCCAGATACGGCCACATGTTCACGACAGGCCATCGGTCTACGGTCATGGATGGAACAGGCTTCATCGATAAGGAACGGACAGGGAAGTCCCAATCTGAAATAGGTTTGCGCATGGTTGGACAAGGCAAGAGTACCCAACCCTTCGGATTCCAGTCTCTGGCCAAGCGCCGACATGCGGACATTGATCTCGTGTTCGCGGGCAGGTTCCATGGCCGTCAAGGTCTCGGTGAGCAGGAACGCCTCCGGCGGAGAAAGGGGAATCATCTGCCGGCAACAGGCTGCGCATCCCTTGCGGCAAGATGCCTTTTCCCCCCGTTTTTCCGATTCGGATCCGGACTGGGCGACGATGATTTCCGCCAAGGCCCGAGCGTGGAAGGCGAGGCCGGAAAGCCCCATGGGTCCGCGCACACCGCCCAGCTCGCGCCGCCAGACCGTAATGGGGTTTTCATCTCCGGAGTTTTCAGAGTTGGACATGGATTGGAAAAGGTACTTAGTCCCGGGTAAAACCGTTGCGCCACCCTAGGGAAATGATTTCACGGAGAGCCGGGATCCGGAACGTTCCCGGATAATCGAGGTTTCCTAAGGGTTTCCGACCGTGACCGCCTGCGTGGTCCCGATATAGGAGGTGGCAATGGCCACATCGTCCATATGCAGGGTGGAAGGCTGGCTGGGATTGCGACATGAGTTCCCTTTGGCGCCATTGGAATACCAACCGCCGACCTTGACGGTGTTCAACTTCGCCTCGGCGCCCAGGGAGCCTCGGATGCGCATGTTCTCCCGTTGTGCCACCTGGACCCCGTCCACCCAGAGGCGCACGGCACCATCGGACTTTCCAGGGGCATTCATGACCACCTGGTATTCCACGGCATACCACCTGCCGCGTTCGAATTTCATTTTGGCTACCACGTTACCCCAATCGGAACCCTTGGGAGCGCCGTTGAAAAAGACCCCCACATCGGCCATGTCCGTGACGCCGCACTGGTTACCGCCCTGGGCGCTTCGCACCTCTAGGATGATATCCACGTCATTCACCCGCTTGGCGGCATTGAAGGAGGAAACGCGGCCGATTTTCATTCCCTGGCCGAAATCGAAACCGGGTTCGAAATAGTAATAAGCGCGGACATTCACGGAATCGGCGTTGATGGCGACGTTGGTGCCTCCCGCCTCTTCGTTCTTTTCGTAGGTGATTGCGATGGCCTTCTTTCCGGAACGGGCGAGTCCGGTTTCGGTGAGGGAAAAAGGCGTAAACCCGATCGAGGTGAACGGGCCGCAACCCGTGCGGTTGGACGAAGTGGCGGTGCGGTTTCCGTTCCAGCAGGCCACGCTCTGATCCTCGAAATCCGTGTTCAGGAATACCGAGGAGGCCGGAAGAGCAATGGGGTCGCCCGTTATGGCGGCCACCACCGCGGGTTTGGCGACGGGAGTCAAGGGAGTCGAATCCGAATTAGGCGTCACCGGTGCGGTTACAGCGGAATCCGCCACAGCCTCCTGGGAATCACCCGCAGATACGGTGTGCTCATCCTGACCACTGGCGCCGAGACCCAGGGCGGATGGATTTTCCGGATTGCCGGAATTTGCTTCTGAATTTGCTTCTGAATTTGCTTCTGAATTTGCTTCTGAAGTCGCTTCTGAATTTGCTTCTGAAGTCGCTTCTGAATTTGCTTCTGAATTTGCTTCTGAAGTCCCTTCTGAAGTCCCTTCTTCGAAGGAAACCCCGGTGGGCGATCCGCCTTGGGAGCAGGCGGAAAACGTTAGGGCGGAAAAAAGGGCTGAAAAAACGGTGTAGCGGATTAAACTCATTCGGGTTTCCTTCTCGATTCCAGGCCGTGCAGGCCGGTATGGTGATTGTCGAGAGCTTCCGCCGAAAAAAAGGCATAATCATGCCGCACCGGAGAAAGGCCGGATCAGCGACGGAAACAAGAGGCCAAAATGTTCTTTGAGGCGAAGGAGCGTGGCCAAGGGAATCGTTTCCCTGCGGACCGGCTCCATGGGCAGCGCTCCGCTGATGCGAGAGTGCTGCCCATGCGACTTATCCTGGCACTTCCCTTACCTCGGGGAGAACCTCGTTTCGACCTCACAAGTATAAAAAAGCCAAAAACTTGAATCCACCCACACGGCCCTATCGCAGGTAAAATGATCGTATGATGTCAAGGAAGGGTATGGTAACCGCTGTAACGCCCGTATTTACAGGGTTCCAGGTCACATGGATATCGGGTTGGAAACGGATTGGACGCGGATCACAGCGGGCTATTACGGAGTACTTCCCGTATCGGGGTTCAAGCCGTATCGTCCTCGGACCGGAGCTTCATCACCGGTTCTTCCCGTGCCCCGGAGGTTACCGTCACTTCGATGGGACGGCAGCATACCGTGCAGTCCCAAACGAACTCCTGGGGAAGTCCTTCGCTCATATCGATTTCCACCCGCTGTTTTTCTCCGCAATAGGGACAGGGGGCTCCGAGGTTCCGCAACATGCCCATGATGCAGCCAATCTAGGTTTTCCCGCCCTCACTCACAATGGACTCCTCGGGCTTTGGAATCCCATGCATTCCCCACATGCATCACTATATTTTGAACCTTAGGCCCCCTTTTGTTTATTTGTAAGGAACCCAGACACCGCTTCCCGGAGACTATGCCGATTTTCATCCGACTCCTGCTTACTTTGATGATTGCCATCCTCTTCTGCTCCACTCGGACGACCGCCGCGCCTGCCTTGGTTGCCCAGGAAACCGCGTCCAAGCCCGGAGAGGCGAAACAGCAAGTCTCCACCTCCCGATCCGGACTCTTCCGGTTCTTTGGGGCGAAACCTATAGAACTGGCCCTTCAGAAGAAACTGGCCGCGCTGCAATCCACCGGGAAAATCCGCTTTCAGAACGATACCATCGCCAGGAACAAGGAGTTGGCCACATTCTATAGCGCCAGGGAAGACAAACCGGCCTGGTTCAAACGCGGCAACCCGGTGCCTGGGGCCTGGCAGCTTTTGGACGCGGTCAGGAAATCCCCATTGGAAGGCTTAGCGGCGTCTGATTACCATGTCCGCAGCATCGACTCCCTGATACGTCGGTACAACCGCAAGGTATTCTGGCACCGCAGATGGGAGCCTGAAACCGCGGCTGAACTCGACCTCCTTTTGACCGACGCCTACCTGAAGCTCGCAAAACACCTGCTGGTCGGACGGGTCAAACCTAGAATGCCCCAGGATGCCTGGCATG
>JALYSE010000398.1 GCA_030854955.1 Fibrobacterota bacterium
AAGATGAACCGGGAGTATGGATCGGCTGCACTCCTCAGTGAGCAGAACCCTCCCGTTTCACCCGCTTAGTATGGGTATCTTGTAAACCGTGGTTCAAGAAACCGTGGTTCAGGGATGCAGGCCCTAAGGGGTCTTCTTGTCCATGATCACCAGGTCGACGCGCCGGTTCTTCTGGCGGCCTTCCTTGGTGGCGTTGTCCACGATGGGCTTGCTGAAGCCGTAGCCGACCGAACTGAGACGCGCGGCTGCAATGCCTCCGGGATTGGTCAGGAACTCCATCACGTTACTGGCGCGCTTTTCGGAAAGCTTCTGGTTGTATTCCTCGCCGCCCACGTTGTCCGTATGGCCTTCCACCTGCACGTTGCCGTCCTTGTAGACGGTGAGGATGCCGGCGATCTTGGCCAGGTTGGTCTTGAGATCGGTAGTGAGCGTCGCCTTGCCCACGTCGAAGAGGATGTCCGACATGGAGATGATGGTGCCGCGCGCGTCCCGGGAAACCTGAATGAGCGCGCTGTTCAATTCACCGAAACGCTTTTCGGCGTCGTCCTTGGCAGCCTGGGCCTTGCGCCTCTGTTCTTCCAGATCGGCCTTTAGGCTGGAAACCGTTCCGCGTTCGAGCTTGAAAATCTCATCCTGGGTGGCGATGAGTTCGGATTGCGTGGAGATGCGATCTTGCTGGAGTCGGATACGCTCGGACTGGGCGGCCTTGGCATGCACCTGGGTCACGGCGGCCTCGGTAAGCAGGGAACAGGATTGGATCCAGGCGGGGGCCTCCTTGGCCTTGGGGTCTTCCTTAAGCTGGGCTTGAAGCTCCTTGATCCGCGACTTGGCGGTGGGAACCAGGTCAGGCGGGGCGGTCTGGAAATCGAGAGCCTTGAGCGCCTCTTCCAGGCGGGCTTCCATAATCTGAACGGGATTGGCGGCCACTTTGGGCGCGGGCGCGACGGTAACGGCCGGCGAGGCGGCGGCCTTTGAAGCGGAGGCGGGAGCGGGAGCGGCCGCAACAACCAGGATTGCGAGGGCGGAAGCGATGGAAAGATTGGCTCTCAGGTTCATGGCTTCCTCGTGGATTTCATTTCGCTCAGGATTTCCTGATAAGTTTGCAATTGTTCCTTGTCCTTGGCGAGACCCTTCTTGAGCAGGTCCACCTGGGCGTTGAGGTCGGTCAGGTCCTTGCGGGCCAGGGCCAAGCGGAAAAGCGTGACTGCCAGATCGGATTCGGCGGCGGCGGTTTCGTCGTCGCCGTCCTTGAGATGCTTGGTTGCCGAAGCCAGGCTCGCCTCCGCCCGCTGGGTTTCGGCATTGTTGAGGCCGGCGCGCTTCGCGAATTCCTGGAGTTGTTCGGCTTCGCTGCGGCCGCGCTCGGCGAGCATCGCTTGGTTGGATCCGCAGGCGGCAAGGCACAGGGCCACCGCCAGCATTCCGAGAATGGGTTTCATCATCATCGCCCCGCT
This sequence comes from Fibrobacterota bacterium, assembly GCA_030854955.1. Classification (GTDB taxonomy): domain Bacteria; phylum Fibrobacterota; class Fibrobacteria; order UBA11236; family UBA11236; genus Chersky-265. Next base: position 1,455 of record JALYSE010000398.1, read on the forward strand.
TTCAAATGGATCATAATTTAGTGATCCTTGAGGGGAGCTGTCTTTTAATCCGCAGAGTAATGGGAAATTTCGGGAGGGAGAAGTAATGCCCGGGAGGAGAGTCGAACTCCTACAACCTTGCGGTCACAAGAACCTGAATCTTGCGTGTCTGCCAATTCCACCACCCGGGCACGAGCGATTTTGAAGGGGGAAACCTGGGTTTTCCGCTTCAGACAGGGGATCAAAGATGGGAAAGGATCCCGATTATGTCAAGGTTTTGGGGCCCGGGCCGCTCCTATTTGATGAGCTCCATGCAGCATTTCTTGAATTTTTGGCCGCTCCCGCAGGGGCAGGGGTCGTTACGCCCCACGTCCGTATAGTTCTTCTTGAAAGGGGTGCCCTTGACCGACCCGTCCGCGCGCAGGCTGTCTAAGTACCGCTGCTTCACCGATTCCACGCACATCCGCCAGGCCCCAGCGGGCGGGAACCGCCCCGTGTCCTTGAGGAATGCGAAAAAACCCTCCAATTGATTGGGCACCGCCCGCTTCAAATCGGCCGACAGCTCCAGGCGGGGCATGCCGTTAAGGAGAACATCCTCGATGTCCTTGGCTTTGAGGGAATCCAAGGTCGCTTCGCCACGTTCGGAGGCCTTTTTGAAAAAGGCCAGCAGAACCGGCTCCACGTTTTCCTTGGCCTTCGGGTCCAGAAACATGAAGTG